>JACXUE010000053.1 GCA_014764075.1 Sulfuricurvum sp. | reverse complement strand
CTACTTGGCTTTTTTAGCTTTGGAACCGAGCTGATATGTGTTAGCATCGGCAAGGCTGTCCCTGTCACTTTGCAGGCTATGAACGTAAAGTGCGTAACATCAGTGAGATTAGATAAAAGGTTGTCACTTGACAACTAAATAGCCCCCCTGAAAAACCCCAATAACCTCCTATTTTAGGCACTTTAAAAGCTATTTTTTAGTAGAGTGTCGACCATAAACAAGGTGATAAACCTTTGATTTTTGGTCGAAATAGGTTAAAACATGATTCGTAAAAGTGCTTCAAGAACACAAGCTAATGTATTCTACAACTTTTGATGAGTAGGCGTGTGTATATATCGATGAAATGATAGGATCTTCATCTCGCTCTCTTTGGACACGTCCATCGCTTTACAAAACTGTCCGAGGCTGAGATCACCTTTTTATACGAATGGATGTATTGATTTAAAAGAAGGCTAGAGATAGTTTGAATATAGCCCATCTCTGTAGAATTCATTTCTACTACCGCACAGGCAGGCGAGTATCACGAAGATACTGCAAATCTTCATAGTAGGGACTTTTTAACGCTTCATCCAAAAAAGCATCATGGTTCTCGATTTTCGGGATCATCTCGATAAGGGCGATTTTCAGTTTTGGTAAGTACTCTTGGACGACGTTCCACACGATACTCTCATCCACGTCACGATAGTCATGGGATATTTTGTCCCGCATTGCAGATAGGTTTTTCCAGTTGATCGCGGGTGATGTTTTGAGGTTATCATCGATTTTTTTGTTTTCTTCGCCGATAGCGATGAGGAGATTGACCGTTGCATTAAAATAGAGCTGTTTATCCGCACTGTAAAAAGACTCCTCATTCTCAAACTTTCTGCAATAGAGGGCTATCTTTTCGATAGCTTCCCAAAATAGTCAGAATATAGAGCATATTTTTAGATTCAAACATAGATCAAATCCTTCGACGCGTCTAACCTAATCAGAGGATTGAACTTTTTGGCATTGATAAGGTCGATTTTTGTCCCGAACGCATCCATAAGTTCATTTTCAAGCTCGATGTGACGGTCAAAGGAGAGTTTGGAACCTTCATGCAGCGTATAGACGATATCGACATCACTCTTTTCATCCTGATCACCTCGTGCGAACGAACCGAAAAGTGCCATTTGTGAGATATGATATTTTTGCTCAAAGCTTTTTTTATTCAGCATTAGAAAATTTAGAATCTCTTCTTTTGTCATTGGTGACATGGATTATCCCTATGAGATGACCCTCTTGTATGAGAGTATTATATACCTATATCGGTACGAGTTGGATAAACTGAAGGCACTGACTCATTAGGCACACCAATTGCTTATCCATATCGTGAAAGCAGGCATGAAGCCGATGGCAGAGGGAAAGGTGCAAATGGCTCTTGAATGACGATTTTTAGGTGGAGTGGGGTAAAATAAAGGATATTTTTTGAGGAGTCGTCATGAGCTCAGCACTGGATCGTTTAAAAAAACTGACCGCTCAGATCTCCAGTTATGAGCTAGAGCGCAAAACCAACCTCAAGGAGCTCGAAGAGTTGTACCAAAAATTAGGGATTGATGCTAAAGTGGGATCATTTGAAGAGCTGTTCGAGTTCAAAGCGGTCAATCTTTCGGGGTTCTCTTTGGGATCTGAAGATTTGGGGAGCATCAAAGAGGGTAAATACGCTCAAATTATCGCAATCATATACGACAAAGATGCGAAAGTCAAAAACAAAAACATCTCGTTAGCGTACTATGGACGCTCTGAAAAAGTCACTCCGTCACTCAAAAAAGAGATCGTCTCATTTGTGCTGGGATGGCGTTTCGAGAAAAGTTTTCGTACACTGGAGCACTATCACAAACTCCGTTGTAGTGTAAAAGAGATGGTGGATGAGTAGTATTTATGTATTACTTGCGCTTCGATGGATCGTTGCGTTTGCGATCGTAGGGATCGTCAGTGCGATCGGTTTTGCGTCGGCGATGAGTGTGGTTATCTATCTCTATAAAGGGATGGCACCGCTCAACAGCAATACGTGGAGCGCACTAGGAATCATCTGGCAGTTTTGGCTTGGGATTGGTTACGGTGTAGGGATGATAGCCGGCGTGGTAATAGCTTTGAGAACGATTCTTTACCGTTGCATTGACGGGAGAGAGGTAATATTGTTCAACTGCAAAGGTGAATCTGTCGAGCAATTTGAATGGAAGCCCTATTTTAAATTTTGGAGACAATGGTTTTTCTCTTTGGTTTGGCTCAATGCGGCACACGCGATTTTACTGATGGCTATGCACAAACTCATCTTTGGCGGTGAGTTGTGGTTTGGATGGTTTAGCGGAGTGGGAATGGGGGTTATGATGGTTGTTTCCGGAGCCTTGGGGGTAATTATCACAATCCGTCGACGTTCAAGGGTGTGTGTCCAATCATGCTGTTGATACTAGATCTCGAAACTACAGGGTTAGAGCCATCCGATCGTATTTGCGCTATCGGGATGATTGGCGGTGATGAGGTTCATTTTGAATTGATCAACCCCAGCAAAAAAATCCCCCCCTCCGCATCGGCAATTCATCACATCACCAATGAGATGGTCAAAGACGCCCCAGTCTTTGCTCAATCGCTTAGTGCCCAAAAAATCGAACTTTTCAATACTCCAGAGAGGATATTGGTCTCTCATAATGCCCCTTTTGAACTTGCTATGCTCCAAAAAGAGGGGATTACATGGCAGGGGAGAGTGATCGATACCCTCAAGTGTGCACAATCGTTGATGGATGATTTGGAGGGGTATGCTTTGCAGTTTTTACGGTACGAACTACGATTGTATCGGGAAGAAAAAAGGGTGTTTGGAGAGATGGGCGTGGAGATTATCCCCCATCACCCTTTGAGCGATGCTCTCCACACGCAGATGGTTTTGGAGTATCTGTTGGAGTTGGCGGATGTGGAGCGATTGATCGAAATATCCCAAAGCCACATCCTTTTAACCCGCTTGCCGTTTGGAAAATACGCCAAGAAACGGATTGAAGAGATTGCCCTCAAAGACCCTAGATATTTGAAATGGATGGTGGAGAGTGTGATGGACATGGACGAAGATTTGCGTTATAGTATCGATTATTATTTGCGAGGGAAGTGATTTGAAGGTAGCCATTCAGTGTGATTCGCCATTGCTGCAACGCTCTTTGGAGCTTTTTTTAAAAGGGCATCTAAGTTCACTCCGTCAATGTGACATCCTCATCCGTGATAAAGATATTCGTGATGATGAGCACCTTACGTTTGTTATCGGTGTCACCCCGAATGCCGATTTGGTGAAACCCTTTTCAAAAGCGCAGCTTCTTCATGCACTGAATCAAAAAATGGAAGCCCAAAAAAGCACACCGGTCGAATCAGAACCAGAAGTGAGTACTTTAGAGAAAGAAGAACCGGTCAGTTTTGAGATATTGGAGAGACATATCGAAAAATTGACCCGCGAATATCAAGCAAATATTCTCAAAGCGATACGGGCATTTTATGAAAAATAATCGAACCATTACGAAAAAAATCATAGCCGGAAAATTCAAAGGGAAAACCTTGAAACTCCCTTCAAAAGAGACAACCCGCAGTTCCAAAGCGATTGTGGTCGAATCGTTTTTTAATACGTTGCAGTTCGATGTGATGGGTTCAGTACTGGTCGAGGTGTTTAGCGGCAGCGGTTCAATCGGACTCGAAGCACTCAGCCGAGGGGCAAAAAAGATCATCTTCATGGAAAAAGATCGCGACGCGATTAAAATATTGCGTGAGAATATTGCTCAAACCGATCCAAGCTCATGCGAAGTGTTTGAAGGGGATAGTTTCAGTAACATTGCCCAAGTCAAAAAGCGTCTCGCTGCCCTCGGTGAGAGTGCTTTTATCTACGTCGATCCTCCGTTTTCGTATCGGGAGGGGATGGAAGAGATTTACGATAAAACGATCGATATGATCGCATCTCTCCCACTTCATATGGTCACGTTGGTCATTATTGAACATATGAGCACATTGGAATTACCCGATTCGATCGGATCGTTCAATCGTATCAAATTCAAACGTTTTGGAAAAACCTCTCTCACCTATTACGCCTAATTGGAATAGACTTTGCTTTAGCCTTTGTACCTCATAAAGGATCGGCATTGAGAACACTTTTAGCCCTCTTATTTTTATTCACTCTCTCGTATTCAGCGCGTATTGGTGATGTTGCCAATATCGTCGGCGTCCGTGATAACCAAATCATCGGATACTCTCTTGTTGTCGGTTTGAAAAAAACGGGGGATGGAACCACCTCTAAATTTACCCTCCAATCGATCGCTAATATGCTCAAAGCGATGAACATCGATATGAATCCGGTCGATATCAAGTCCAAAAACGTTGCTGCTGTTGTCGTTACCGCGAAATTTGCCCCATTTGCACGTCAAGGGGATGCGTTTGATGTTGTCGTTTCGTCGATCGGTGATGCAAAATCTCTGGAGGGGGGAACGTTACTCATGACCCCGCTCAAAGGGGTGGATGGTAAAATTTATGCTCTCGCACAAGGTCCGATTACTATTGGTGGTAAAAATGACAAAGGTGCCGGTGCAGAGTCACACCCGACAGTAGGAATGGTATATGGTGGTGGATTGGTGGAGCGTGAAATCAATCAAGACCTTTACCATCAGCAAAATGCGACACTCTCGCTCAAAGCTTCCAATTTTGCTAATTCTGTAGCGATCCAAAATGCGATTAACGCAAAATACCGCTCAACCGTTGCCACAGCGATCGATCCTAGAACGATTCAACTACAGCTTCCGAAAAACAAATCGATGGTGGAGTTTTTGGCGGAAGTACAAAGTCTCGATATCGAGTATAAAGTGGATCAAAAAATTATCATCAATGAACGGACGGGGACGATTGTTGCCGGTGTTGATGTAGAGGTGAAACCGGTAGTGATCACTCAAGGGGATTTGACGGTCAAAATTTTGGCGCAAAATGAAGTGGCTAAACCTGCTGGAAGTGTCGCTATGGATAAAAGTCTTGTTATCGGGTTGAACGAGAATGAACTCTATACCGAAAAAGGGACGACAACGGTCGCCAATATCGCCCGCTCTCTCCAAAAACTGGGAGCTACACCCAAAGAGATGATTGCTATTATTCAGGCGATGAAAAGTGCTGGTGCTATTACCGTCGATGTGGAGGTGATCTAATGGAAATCTCTGGAGTTACCTATAACAAAGCGGTTCCGACGATCGGAACCAAAGAGGGGGATGCCGCTCTAAGGGAGAAAACCGATCAGTTTGAAGCGTTGATTATCAAAATGATGTTGGATGAGGCAATGAAAGAGGAAAAAAATCTTTTCAGCGCCAACGATCCAGGGGATAAGATTTTTAAATCGATGTATCGCGAGGAGCTCTCCAATGCCAGTGCAGGAGGGTTTGGTTTTTCGCAAATGTTGTTCGAACACCTGAGTCAAAAGGGCGGAAAAGCAGATTAAACCTAAATTTTTAATCGATTTTGTCGATATGATTTGTACATCATCATAAACGTACAACAAGGATTCACCATGATCTCAAGTGTGAAAGGTTCGCTCATTCGCGGAGCATATCAAGATAATTCGTTAAAAAGCAAAGGGCAGGAGAAATCCGTGCAATCTATTTCTAAACAAGGTGACACCAGCCGGATAGAGGCACTTAAAGCCTCGATCGAGAGAGGCGAATATCGTGTCGATATCGAAACGTTAGCCAAGCGGATCGCTCAAGAGTTAATCTAATTATTCTAGGAGTTTATGATGTTGTCGTATCAATTACAAAGTGCTATCAAAGACCTCGATTCTCTTATCTCTCTATCGCAAAAAGATATCGAAGATATCAAAGAGGCAAAGCACAATCCCCAATTTGATCGTCTCGCCATCAAAGAAGAGAAAATTAAAAGCTTTGAACACAAAAAAGCGATGATCGATCGTGAAATTTCCAAATTAATGACGCAACATCCGGGAACTTCTCTCTCGGAACTCTTAGATAACGAACAACATCAGCAACTCGATCGTCTTAAAGCAAATCTCTCAATGCTTCGAGAGGTGAATCAACAATACGCAAAAATGGTTTTAAGTGTCAGCTCGTTTTACAATACACTGCTAGAGCGAGTGGTTCCGACACAAATGGAGGGGTATCAAAAAATGGCCTCCACCGAAGCATCATTTTTGGAAGTGCGGGCGTAACATGGCATCTATTTTTAATGCATTGCATATTGGCTATAGCGGCTTAAATGCGGCTCAGATCGGTATCGATACGACAGGTCACAACATTTCTAATGCAGAGACTGAGGGGTATACGCGTCAGCGCGTCGTCACCTCTGCGGCATATCCGGTCAGTATTGATCCTGGTCAACGGGGAAATGGGGTACAAATCACCGAAATCGCCCGTGTATTTGATAAATTTGTATATGATCGCTATACCACCTCCTCTCAAAACAAAGAGTATTCGGATATGCTCAAAAAAAATCTCGAAGAGTTATCGACCTATTTTCCGGAAATTGACAAAATCGGGATCAAAAACGATATGCAAATCTATTTCGATATGTGGCAATCGCTGGCGAATAATCCTAGCAATAGCGCATTAAAAGTGGCACTGGCACAACAGGCGCAAACCCTTTCACAGCATATTAACGAAACTCGTGCTCAAATTGTTGGACTTCAAAGTTCACTGAACGATCAACTCAAAGTGAACATTGATGAAGTGAACCGTATCGCCGAACAAATTGCCGGTTTAAACAAATCGATCAATGAAGCCGAAATAGGAGGTGTCAACAATGCCAACGATTTACGTGATCAGCGTAATCGGTTGGAGACGACCCTCTCGAAAATGATCGGTGCCAAAGTGTTAGTTGGGCAAGTTGAGAGCCGTAACGTCATCGAAAGCAACATTGCCATCGAAGATGGAAGCTATACGATTCAGGTTGGTGGATTTAACTTCGTTGATGGTATAAGTTTCCACCCTATTGGCGTCGATGCTACAGGTAACCAAAATGGCTATAACGAGCTCTATTATGAGCGTCAAGATGGTGTTCGTATTCCGTTTTCATCACATATTAAGGGGGGGAAAGTAGGGGCACTTCTAGAACTTCGAGGCTCAATCATCGGCTCAAATGGAGAATTTGAAGACGGATTTTTGCAGGAGACTATCAACAGCCTCGATACGTTCGCTCGCAGTATGATTGAATCAACCAATAACCTTTATGCTCAAAGTGCAACGTCTGCGATGCGTTCAAATGTACTGAGCGTTTCATCGAATGATACATTGTTAAATGCGGATGAAAATATAAAAGCTGGAACTTTTGATTTAATCGTTTATGATATCGATGGCAAAGAGGTAGCAAGACGGACGATAACGATCAACGACACAACCGTTATGCAAGACTCTCCATTAAGTACCAATAGTATTGTGGGGCAAATTGATTCGACAACGAACAATTTAGATGATAATAACGATAACAATGGTCTAAACGACATTGATGATATGTTGATTGCCGGGTTTGCTTCTAACACGTTTCAAATCAATCTCAAATCACCGTACTCATCGCAAGGCTATACCTTTGCGATTGAAGATAATGGGACAAATTTTGCGGGCGCGACAGGAGTCAACCGTTTTTTTGACGGGGAAGATGCTAAAACGATTGACTTGAATAGCGATTTAAAAAACGATCCGACGTTGATTCGAGGGTTTAAGTCACCGGCAAACGGTGATAACCAGACAGCGCTCGATATGGTTGAACTTCAATTTGCGTCAGTCATGTTTAAAAACGGCACCGATACGTCAAACGATACTCTCTATGGTTATTTTGACCGATTGGTAACCAAAGTGGGGACAAAAACAAACTCTGCTATTTTGGCAAACGAATCGGTCACCGCGCAGTACAATGCGGTGAAACAAGAGTACGATTCCGTCTCGAAAGTGAGTATCGATGAAGAGCTTGCCAATCTGATCCGCTATCAAACCTCATACGGTGCGGCGGCGAAAATTATCACCACGATCGATCAGATGATGACGACATTATTGGGTATCAAACAATAATGCCCATTAAAAGCATAACTGCCCTTGTGGGGGTAGTTTTTTTCTCCTTTTTTGCCCCTTTTTTCTATACAATCGATCCCTTTTATCTGAATGCAAGCGCTATTTTACTCCCTCCATCGGGCGATCATTGGTTTGGTACCGATCGTTTGGGTCGCGACTTGGCGGCACGGATGATGGAGGGGGGGCAGGTTTCGCTTATTATCGGGTTTGCCAGTGCATTGATCTCTACGTTGATTGGACTGTTATACGGCGTAAGCGCCGCCCTTTTACGAGGTGGATTCGATAAGGTATTTATTGTCGTTGTCGATCTGTTTTTGACCTTTCCTACCCTCTTTTTGCTGTTGACGCTGGTGAGTTATGTCAATGCCTCGATAGGGGTATTGATCCTTATTATTTCACTGACGGGATGGATGGGTACGGCACGTCTTATTCGATCCGAGAGCTTTGCGATCGCTTCGAAACCGTTTATCCGGATACTCCATATCGGCAAAGTACATCCGCTTAAAATCATCCTAAAATACTATGCTCCCCTTTTGGCTCCGATCGTATTGGTGAATTTTACGTTCGGAGTAGGGGGGGCGATTTTGGCTGAATCGGGTCTCTCTTTTTTGGGACTTGGAATCACTGCACCTCAGATGAGTTGGGGGAGTATCCTCAGCGGCGGTAAAGAGGTGATCGATATCGCATGGTGGGTGAGCTTTTTTCCTGGGTTGATGATCTTTATCGTTACCTTTGCGTTGATGAATATCTCTAATGCATTGCAGGCAAAGATGAACCAAAAGGAGGTGAGGTGACAAAAAGGAGAGATTAGGAGTGATTTAAAACTCTCTTTGCCGCTTTGAGGGCATCGGGAAAAGGAAGATCGACATCACTGCATCCACTCTCCAAACACTCCGAACATCCTCGTCCGGCATCGGTATACTTACGGATAGCTTCAGGATCGTTGCCAACCTCTCTCATCGCTTCGATAATCTCGTCAAACATGACGTTTTGGCAGGCGCATACTCTCATTGCAGGATGTGTCCCACGAATTTGGACATATTGTTCAAAATCTTCCCGCCGCGACGGAAGCCCAAACCGCACGCTTCGTAGGCGAAAAATACTCCCGCTTGATAGCTGTTGCC
>JACXUE010000052.1 GCA_014764075.1 Sulfuricurvum sp. | reverse complement strand
ATCGCTTATCTTGTTAGACGCACTAAAGCACATGCCAAATCCGCCAAATGGCTTGATTATAAACTTGCCCGCTTCTTCAACAATAAAAACTTATATGGCCAGTAGGTCAGTGCCAAAGCCACTTCACCTCTTTTTTTGTGTAAAAGAGATAAAATTACCCACTTGACTTTTAGGAAAAACAATCAATGCAAAGAATTTTAATTGTAGAAGACAACAAAGCACTTGCAAAAATCATTATACTCAAACTAGAATCGAGTTTAAATTTTGAAATAGATGTCGCCTATTCGCTCCAAGAAGCCAAACTTTTCATCAAAAAATACAGCTATTTTCTCGCTCTCTTAGATCTCAAACTCCCCGATGCACCCAATGGCGAAATTGTGGATTATGCGCTTGCAAACCACTTACATGTTATCGTTCTTAGTGGTATTGTCGATAAAAATATTAGAAAACAGCTCTTGCAAAAAGATATTATTGATTACATTAAAAAAGATGGGATCAGTTCTATAGATTACATTATTAGAGCCATTGAGAGATTGCAAGCAAATCAAAAACACAAAGTGCTCATTGTTGATGATTCGCTAGTGTTTCGCAACCAGATGCAACGCTTGCTCATAAATATGTTTTTTCAAGTCATCACGGTTGCGCACGGCGAAGAAGCTTTGGCAATGTTACAAACACACCCTGATATAAAAATAGTTTTAACTGATTATTTTATGCCCGTGATGGATGGACTTGAACTCACAAAAAAGATCAGAAAAATCTACTCAAAACATGAGTTGAGCGTCATCGCCATCTCTTCAAACCAAGATGAGGAGATTACCGCACTGTTTTTAAAAAATGGTGCAAACGATTACATTTACAAACCTTTTTCAAAAGAGGAGTTTACGTGTAGGCTCACCAATACTATCGAGGCTTTGGAAAACATTGAAAAAATAACAAATAACGCCAATCGAGATTATCTCACAGGGCTTTATAATCGTAGATATTTTTACGCTTCCACGCCTGCATACTTTCAAGAAGCAAAAAAGATGGGTGAAAATTTTGGAATCGCTATGATTGATATTGACAATTTTAAAGCCATCAATGACACTTATGGCCACGACGTAGGCGATCGCGTGATTGTCACTCTTTCACAAATTCTCATAACCAACGTCGATGCAAAAGACACCGTCGCACGTTTTGGAGGAGAGGAGTTTTGTCTTTTGCTTAAAGATATGACCCCATCACAAATCCAAGCAAAATGCGAATCCATCTGCCGCAAAGTTGCAGCATCATCACTGAAAGTAGAGGGTGATTTTACTCATTTCACCATCTCAATCGGAGTTGTCACATCCCCAGAAGACACCCTAGAAGAGAGCATCAACACAGCAGATATGTACCTCTACACCGCAAAAAACAGCGGAAAAAATCGGGTTGTTTCGCAGTAAATTCACATATACAGGTCACATATAAGTGTCAGGCGTTAAATGTAAATATTGTATAATTTTTACACTACCAAAAAGCAAAGGTTAAACGATGCCAAGAAGACCTAGAGTAGAGCTTAGTGGATTTCATCATATCATCAACAGAGGTGTCAATAAATCCGAAATTTACATGTGTGATGAGGATTATGATATGTTTTTGATAATCGTGTGTAAAGCGTGTAAGAACTATAGAGTAATTTTGCATGATTATTGTCTGATGAGTAATCATTATCATCTTTTGATCGAGTCTGAACTTGAAAATCTCTCTTTATTTATGAAACATATCAATAGCAATTACGCTATCTATGTAAACAAAAAATACAAACGAAGCGGTCATTTTTGGCAAGGACGGTTTTATTCACGCTATATCAATGATGAAGCGTATTTTTACACATTGGTGAAATATATCGAACATAATCCTATCGAAGTAGGGATGGCTCAAAACGTAGGTGAATATCCCTATACATTGCTATGGGCACTAAAAAATAAAACAACGCCGATTGAGTGTTCATTACATTCAAAACTGATCGATGAGATAAAATATATTGATTCGTTTATAGGATTAACACTCAATGAAGAAGATATAAAAACGCTACACACTATTGAGAAACAAAAAGTTTTACTCAATGAGAATATGAAAAGTCTCGCATATACCCGATCACTTGACAGCCACTTTAAAGATATTTCGACAAAACTTTTGCGAGATACGGCAATACATTATGCATTAAAAGATGGATATACCCAAGCGCAAATCGCACGTCATTTGGGTATTTCAAGAGCCCGTATTTCACAGATAATAAAGAAAAGTGCAGAAATGGTTAATATTTAACGCCTGACCCTTTTTAAAAATGCCGATGTTTCGTCAAAACACGTTATCGTACAGTAACCAATTACCGCTACGATTCCGCCATCAATATATAAAGGAGAGCTCAATGGAAAAAATGACGCCGTTAGAAAAAACGTTGCTTAAAAAACTACGTAAATCCAAACGTGCTAGCTGGATGGTAGCCTAAACTTCACCTTGCTCACAGTGAGCAATACTTCAAAATTCTCCCCTCTTTTCTTGCCGTTAACATTCATCATGCGATACTTTCAGAACAATTGCCTATTACAAGGAGACCTCAAGTTTCATCCCATAATAACCAAACGACCGGCATATCACGACGTTTTGGTAGATTGTTAATCGTGGATGCTAACAGTTTCGGCCTCAATTACCGCTATAAAGAGGAGTCTCGCTGTTTTGAGATTGTGCATTATACTTCTGCGGCATCACTCGATTGAGTCGAATCTCAAAACAAGCCCCTTTAGGGGTGTTATGGACGCTAAGTTTCCCTAAAAAATGTTTTTCAATAATCATTTTTGCCATATACAATCCGATTCCTGTCCCTTGTGATTCGAATTTGGTAGTGAAATAGGGATCAAAAATTTTATCCATAATCTCCATCGGAATTCCCCCGCCGGTATCTTCGATACCGATCGTGCAGTATCGATCATCTGCAGTACACCGAATCCGGATGATCCGTTCATGTCCTCGATGTTGTTCGATCGCCTCTCGTGCATTATTAACTAAATTGATCAAAACTTGTTTGAACTCGTTTGGGTAAACCAACACCGAAATTGTCGGATCGACATTACGTTCTATCGCAATCTTTTTCAGCACTAACAACGGTCCAAGAAGCGCTTCGACATCATTGATCAGGGTATTGATATTAACCATTATTTGATCGCGGTCTTGCTTAAAAAAGTTTCTGAAATCATCGATTGTTTGCGACATATATCCGATTTGCGCTTCGGCAATCTCGATCACTTTTGACGATTCGGCGTCTCCTCGCAAAGCACAATTCAAATTTAGTCGTGCCATCGAAAGACCTAAAATATTTAGCGGTTGCCGCCACTGATGGGCGATCGATTCGAGCATCGATCCAATCTCCGCCATTTTGGCTTGCTGCATCAAAAGTTTCTCTTGTTTACGGTTTTTTTCGACCGCTTTTTCGATCTCTTCTTGAAGCCTCTGATTGAATGTTTCAAGCTCATCGGTACGCTGTCTAACCAATGTATCGAGCCGACGATTTTTATGAGCGATCAACACGAAAATAACACTCATAAATCCGACGATCCACCACACCCATTGGTAATCGATAGGAGGCCAATACCGATCGATCCCTACCCGAACAACCGGATGGGCTGTGAGCCACGCTTTCTCTTTATCGCTCAGCTCTAGAATATTATGATTATAGATCAGAGGCTCAAAGGAGGGGACCAAAGGGATAACCCCCATCAACCGATACCACCGAGCGATCTTTTCAAGACGTACGGAATCGACGGTTCCAAAAGCGACATTTGGTTTAAACGCCAACGCTTTAAGAACCCGCCCCTCATAAATAAGAGCATCGAGCGATTTTTTTTGCGGATTATAGTATTTGCTAATCAAATCAGCCGTCTCTTCGATATGATCGAATGCCCAAAGCCATCCCCGAATGGAAGCGGTATAGAACGCTTCAGCTCTTTGTGGGTGGTTAATCGTCTCCTCTTTGGTCGTAAATAATAGATCGCTGTAAAAATCAAATCCATACTCTTTAGGATGGATTATGTGAGACTCAATTCCCCTCTTTTGAAGAA
Source organism: Sulfuricurvum sp. (assembly GCA_014764075.1). GTDB lineage: Bacteria > Campylobacterota > Campylobacteria > Campylobacterales > Sulfurimonadaceae > Sulfuricurvum. The sequence goes on along the minus strand of JACXUE010000052.1, from coordinate 3,872 downwards.
TATAGGGTTCGTTGGAGAGATACGCTACCATTGCATCGGTTTCACCGCGAATCAACGATTGGACATCATGGGAGTGTTCTTGGAGTTTTACATCCGATGTTTTTAAACCGGCACTGCGGAACATCGCTTGAAACTCCGCCCCCTCAACCGTATCAGCGGTCAACATTACCCGTCTGTTTTTTAACTCTTTAACTGTTCTAATATCGGCATCTTTACGGGTAAGTAACATCATCGGAGAGGATTGAAAGACTGCCGCCATCAATACGATAGGAGCACCGCTAATGTAATTCACAATTAACGATGAACGCCCGACGCCGTATTGCGCTTTTCCATTCATGACCGCTTCAAATGGTTCTTGCTTCGTACGCGCATCCACTATCGTAACATCGAGTCCGACATCACGATAGAACCCTTTTTCCTTTGCAACATAATATCCGGCAAACTGAAATTGGTTAAGCCACGGCAATTGTATCGTCACCGACTCTTGAGCCCATCCGAGAGCAACAAAAAAAAGCAATGACACCCATAATCTTTTCATGGGTTAGAGTGTATCCAAAGAATTATATTTTCATACTTAGAGAAGCTTATGCTCCTTTAGGATAAAATAGAGCACCAATTTTTACACAAAGAGCATTTATGTCGGTCAAACACACCCTTCTTGAAACCATCTCCCGCCGCCCTCTCATCATTGACGGCGCCATGGGGACACAGCTTCAAGAACGAGCCAATAAAATCCCGCACGGTGCATGGGAAGGGATGGAGGGATGCAACGAACTCCTCAATGTCACGGCTCCCGAAGTGATGAGCGACATTTTCCACGCCTATCTCACCGCGGGAGCCGATCTTATCACCACGAATACTTTCGGTGCGTTTCGCTGGGTACTCGACGAATACGGCATCGGCCACCGCGCCTATGAGCTCTCCCGTGCGGGTGCTGCGGTCTGCAAAGCGGAATGTGAAAAATTCTCCACCCCTGAACATCCCCGTTACGTTTTGGGTTCAATCGGACCGGGGACGAAACTCCCCTCGCTCGGACATATCAACTATGATGAGATGTATACGGGGTATCTCGAGTGCTGTTTAGGGCTGATCGATGGGGGATGCGATATTTTCCTCTTAGAGACTTGCCAAGATCCGTTACAGATCAAAGCGGCGCTCCATGCCTGCGAAGCGGCAAACAAAGAAAGGGGCGCTGATTTGCCGATTATGGTCTCGGTCACCATCGAACTCGCAGGATCAATGCTCATCGGCACCGATGCTCAAACCATCGCAACGATTCTAGAGCCCTTTGATATCCTCAGTCTCGGATTTAACTGCGGAACGGGACCCGAACAGTACGCCAAACATGTTCGAACCCTCAGTTCAGTATGGGGAAAACCGATCTCCGTACACGCTAACGCCGGATTGCCTCAAAATCGCGGCGGATATTCGTACTATCCGATGGGACCTGATGAGTTTGCCCAGCTTCAATGCGACTTTCTCACGTTTGACGGGGTAAGTTTCCTCGGCGGATGCTGCGGAACCACCCCTCAGCATATTCGCGCACTGGTGAACAAAGTCTCCGGCATTACCCCAAAGAAACCGACAGGATTTACCCCACCCTCCGTCGCCTCGCTCTTTAATACCGTTGAGCTGATCCAAAAACCTGCCCCGCTATTGATTGGAGAGCGTTCAAATTCGACAGGCTCCAAGGCGTTTCGTGAGCTCATCATCGCAAGCGACTATGAAGGGACCCTCAGCGTCGGTCAGTCACAGGTGCGCGACGGTGCCCATTGTTTGGACGTCAACGTCGAGTTTGCCGGACGTGATGGTACAGTTGATATGGAGCACGTCATGCGTCTCTACAACCAAAAAATCTCCATCCCCCTCATGCCAGATGCCACACGGGTCAACACAATGGAAGCAGCACTCAAATGCATCGGGGGCAAACCGATCATCAACTCGGTCAATCTTGAAGATGGTGAAGAGAGACTCGATGCAATCTGTAGTCTAGCCAAAAAATACGGCACCGCACTGGTATGTTTGGTTATTGATGAAAAAGGGATGGCGAAAACCACCGAAGACAAAATGCGGGTTGCCCGCCGGATCTACGATCTGTGTGTCAACCGCCACAAAATCGATCCGCGCAATCTCATATTCGATATGCTCACTTTCACCGTAGGAAGCGGCGATGTGGAATACCGAGATGCGGCGATCCAAACTCTTGAGGCGATCCGCCAACTTCACGCCGAATTCCCTGAAGTTGGCTCAACTTTGGGACTCTCCAATATCTCATTTGGTCTTGCTGCCCATGCCCGTATCTACCTTAATAGCGTCTTCTTGCACCACTGTATCGAAGCAGGTATGACCTCGGTCATCATCAATGTCAAACACATCATCCCACTTACCAAAATGTCGGAGAAAGACCGCGCTATTTGTGAAGAGCTGTTATTCCATCCAGACGATCAGTCACTGTTCAAATTTATCGAACACTTCAGCGACAAAGCAATCGACAACTCCCAAAACGACGAAGCGTTTGAAGCTCTCAGCGACAAGGAAAAGATTGCCAAGCTTCTCTTAGATGGGGACAAGGAACGGATGATCCCACTCGTGGAGCGGGTCCGCCATACGATCAACCCTGACACCATCGTGAATGAAATCCTTATCGATGCGATGAAGGTGGTCGGCGAGCTGTTCGGATCGGGGAAAATGCAGTTGCCATTTGTATTACAAAGTGCCGAAACGATGAAAACGACCGTCGATTATCTCAATCCGTATCTCTCGAAACAGGAAAAGGATACCGATACCACCCTCGTGATCGGAACAGTCAAAGGGGATGTTCACGACGTCGGGAAGAATCTCGTCGACATCATCCTCTCCAACAACGGCTTCAAAGTAATCAATATCGGGATTAAAACCGAACTCGAAGAGTATCTAGAGGTGATGAACTCTAAAAGTATTCATGCCATCGGGATGTCGGGACTGCTGGTTAAATCAACCCAAGTAATGAAAGAGAATCTCGAGATTATGGCCGCCAAAGGGATTGAAATACCTGTTTTACTTGGGGGAGCTGCACTTACTCGCAGTTTTGTCGATGATTTCTGCCGACCAATCTACAAAGGTCCAATCTTCTACTGCCGCGACGCGTTTGACGGGGTTATCGCGATGAGCCGTATCGAAAAATACAACGCCGATCCGAGCACAGAACTCGATACCCGTTTAGGGGGCGACATGATTGAAAAAGCCCCCAAAGAGGTGCACGATGTCGTGATTCCTCCGTATCACGAACTCAAAATGCCCAGCCGAGAGATCAAAATCCCGACTCCGCCGTTTTGGGGACGACGGGTTCTGCGTGGTGATCAAATTGATTTTGATATCGTGTGCGAATGGATCAACAAACGGACCCTTTTTAAAATGCATTGGGGCTATAAACGTGCAGGAATGGATGTTAGTGACTATAAAAAGCTGATGGAGAGTAAAGTTTACCCAGCCTATGAGCGGATCAAAAACGAGATACGCAAACGAAAGCTTTTTGAGCCTACTATCATCTATGGGTATTACCCAGTACGAAGCAATGATCAAGAGCTCCTCATTTTTGATGAAGCCAGAGGATGGAATATAGATGCCAATGCTTCCACACAACCGCTTGACGCGGTTATCGGAAATGCTCAACATGTGTTTTCCTTTCCACGTCAGAGAAAAGCGCCTCATCGGGCACTGAGCGATTTTTTCACCCATACGCGTGATGATGTGTTGCCACTAACATGTGTTAGTGTGGGGGATAAATTCAGTGCTTACGAAAAAGAGCTCTATGAGAGCAATCAATACCTCGAATACAATATGGTGCACGGGTTTGGGGTTGAGCTGGCTGAAGCATTAGCTGAAATGATCCA
>JACXUE010000051.1 GCA_014764075.1 Sulfuricurvum sp. | reverse complement strand
GGTACAGACGTAGAACTTCTCGGGAATGAAGTTAATGTTGGAGATAAGGCGCCTGAAGTAACTGTTGTTAATTCGGCGGGTTTGGGCGATGTAGTAGTGGGTGGAGCGCAAGGTGTTAAGCAACTTATTATTGTTGTTCCTTCATTGGATACAGGCGTATGTGCTACTGAAACTCGTAACTTCAACGCTAAAGCGGCTTCTTTGGAAGGTGTAAAAGCGACTATCGTATCTTTGGACTTGCCGTTTGCGGCGGGACGTTTCTGCCAAGCGGAAGGAATCGATAAATTGACGGTATGTTCGGATTTTCGCAATAAAGATTTCGCAAACGCATACGGTGTATTGCTTGGAGGATCTGTTCTTGCAGGCGTAACATGTCGTGCAATCTTCGCAGTCAATGAAGAAGGTATCGTAACCTACAAAGAGATCGTACCTGAGATCACTGAAGAACCAAACTACGACGCTGCATTGGCTGCCGTACAATAATATCCCTTTCTCTCCACGCGGAGAGAAAAACTTCACTACTACTTACAATTAACGATAATATTATTTCCAGATTGATTTAATGTATAGCTGTATCGACCATCCAGCGTGATTGTTGCACGGACGAATTGGTTATGATTGCTCATCACGACGCTTTTAAAAGGGGCCGCATTAAGATGTTTTTTTTCGGATCGAAACGATGCGGAGCGTTTGAAATCAAGAACAATCCGATTGGGATCGCTTAGGACAAAGTGACGGGAGAGTGGATCGGTCGTATTTATCGTAAGTGTTTTACCGTTTGTAGTAAAACGGATAAATCCAAAATCAGCGGATGAAGAGCTGTTGTGTTGAGCTGATTTGGCTGTTTGAACACCCGACTGAGAGAGTTGAAGTGGACGATGCCAATCCACACTTTGATCGACAGCCATTTTGTGACTTTCGATACTGCCATCAATATTCTGAATTGTAAATGTAACCTCTTTAAGTATCCGCGCTTGATCGGGAAGGGTATAACTAACGCTGTTTAGAGGTGGCTTGCTTTCGATAACATTTGAGGTAATTTTTTGTGTTTTAGACGGATCAAGCGCAAAAAAAGGGTTTTCGCGTCCCATCGAGGAAACCGTGAGGAGCAAAGAGAGGATAAGTGAGTATTTCATGCGTCTCCCGTTATTGCGAATCGGCATCGAGTTCTTTAAGCTCAAAATACTGCTTTTGTAAAGCAGCATTTTCAGCTTTTAACCGTTCGATGTCCTCACTGAGGTAGTTTTGGTGTTCTTCCAAATCAAGAAGTACACTCAGAGAATTATTACCGAAAAAGATAAATCCCATATAAACGCCGACGAGTAGAACAAATCCCGATGCAAGGAGAAATTTGGTCGTGGAGAGACCGAAATAGCGCTCGCTAAAACTTTCTCTCTCTTCCTCGAGAAGGGGCTCTTCGTTTTGCTGCATCAGTTGAAGAGAGAACTCCCCAAGTACTCACCGTACACCACTTCGTTTTCGATTTCGAGAAGGCGGTTGTATTTAGCAGTACGTTCACCCCGTGCAGTTGAGCCTGTTTTGATTTCACCGCAGTTGAGTGCAACCGCGAAATCGGCGATAAACGCATCTTCGCTTTCGCCGGATCGGTGAGACATGATGCATTTGTATCCGTTGCGTTGCGCAAGACGGACGGTAAGCATTGTTTCTGAGATCGATCCGATTTGGTTCGGTTTGATCAAAATCGCATTGGCGATCCCTTTTTCGATCCCTTCGGCAAGGATAGATGCGTTGGTGACAAACAGGTCATCCCCGACCAGTTGAACTTTTGAACCCAAACGCTCTGTCAATACTTTCCATCCTGCCCAATCGTCTTCGCTGAGACCGTCTTCGATCGATACGATCGGATATTTGGCGCAAAGATCGGCGTAATAATCGACAAGTTGTTCCGAAGTAACGGTACGATTCTCAGAATCAAGCCGATATCCCTCCTCGCAGACTAGCTCAGATGCCGCAACATCCAAAGCGATAGCGATTTGCTCACCCGCTTTGTATCCCGCTTTGGCAATCGCTTCCATAATCACTTGGATCGGTTCTTCGTTCGAACTGAGATCCGGTGCAAATCCACCCTCATCGCCGAGTGCCGTATTGGCACCGCGTTCTTTGAGGATTTTTTTGAGGTTATGGTAAACCTCTGCCGATGCGCGGAGACCTTCGGCAAAATCGGCAAATCCGATCGGCATAATCATGTATTCTTGGAAATCGACGCTGTTGTCAGCGTGGCTTCCGCCGTTGATAATGTTGAGCATCGGAACCGGAAGAACCATTGCGTTTGCACCGCCAAGATAACGATAAAGTGGAATCCCGAGGCTTTTGGCTGCTGCACGGGCAACTGCCATCGATACGCCAAGCACCGCGTTAGCTCCGAGATTCGAGTAGTTTTCAGTTCCGTCAAGCTCTTTCATCGTTGCGTCAACGACCGCTTGGTTAAACGGACTAAGACCCATAATCGCATCGGCAATTTGGTTGTTCACATTCTCAACTGCCTTGAGAACCCCTTTACCCATGTAACGGCTGTCATTGTCGCGCAGCTCCAACGCTTCACGTTTGCCTGTGCTCGCACCGCTTGGAACGATTGCGCTCTCACGTGTACCGTCACTAAGCTGTACTGTCGCTTTGATTGTCGGGTTGCCTCGTGAGTCCATTACCTCGATTGCACTTACTTCATCTATAAAAATCATTCGTCCACTTCTCCTATGTCAGATTCATCCATCGCCATAATGTTGTTAACACCCATAGCGGCTTTAATTTTTTCTTCTATTATGTGAGCCAATTCAGGTTCATCTTTGAATTTTTGTTTGACGTTTTCACGCCCTTGCCCAAGCTTCACATCCTCATAACTGAACCATGCGCCGCTTTTATCAATAATGTCGAGTTTGACACCGTAATCGACGAGTTCCCCCTCTTTGGAGATCCCCTCGCCGAACATAATATCAAATTCTGCTTGACGAAATGGCGGTGCCACTTTGTTTTTGATCACTTTGGCCTTCACGCGGTTTCCAATTTGACTTTCACCTTGTTTGAGGGTAGCGATCTTACGAACATCGATACGAACCGACGCGTAGAATTTTAATGCATTCCCACCCGTTGTCGTCTCGGGTGAACCGTACCCCATCGTGCCAATTTTCATCCGAATTTGGTTGATGAAAATAATCGTACAGTTCATTTTGTGCATGATACCGGTCAGTTTGCGGAGCGCTTTGGACATAAGTCGCGCTTGAAGACCAACCTGCTGGTCGTTCATCTCCCCTTCAATTTCGACCTTTGGGGTCAAGGCCGCAACCGAGTCGACAACAATCAGATCAACCGCGCCGCTGCGGACGATGGTTTCGACGATATCGAGCGCCTGTTCGCCGTAATCGGGTTGAGAAACGAGTAGATTCTCGACATCGACTCCGAGGTTTTTAGCATAACCGACATCGAGGGCGTGTTCGGCATCAATAAATGCACATACCCCTCCCTTTTTTTGACATTCGGCGGTAATTTGAAGACTAAGAGTTGTTTTTCCCGAACTCTCCGGTCCATAGATCTCTATGACGCGCCCCTCAGGGACACCGCCGATACCGAGTGCCAAATCGAGACCCAAAGATCCGGTGCTGATAGCGTTAATGGGTTCAATTTCTTTCTCCCCAAGACGCATCAACGTCCCTTTTCTATTTTAGCGTTATTTGGTTAAAATTTAATTGATATGCACATACCAATAGGAATTTCAGTGAAAAAAATAGTGATTGCCCACTCTCCCGATGCCGATGATATCTTTATGTATTACGCTATTAAATTTGGATGGGTTGGTAAAGAGAATACGACTTTTGAGAACATCGCACTTGACATTGAAACACTGAATACCGAAGCCCTCAAAGGAACGTATGACATTAGCGCGATCAGCTTCGGTCTCTACCCTCATATCCGTAATGACTATGCTTTGCTTCGTACGGCAGTGAGTTTCGGTCAGGGGTATGGTCCTAAGCTGATCCGTAAAAAAGAGACAATCCTAAAAAAGCGGTTCAAAGTTGCTTTGAGCGGGCGCTATACGACCAATGCACTCCTCTTTAGAATCGCGTATCCCGATGCCAAAATTGTTTATATGAATTTTTTAGAGATCGAACAGGCCGTTTTGGACGGTGTGGTTGATGCGGGGGTTTTGATCCACGAGTCGATTTTGGGGTACGACGACTCCTTAGAAGTGGAGCGTGAATTGTGGGATGTGTGGTGCGAGCTAGGCGGTGCGGGTTTACCGCTCCCACTAGGCGGTATGGCGATCCGACGCTCTCTCCCGCTCACTTCGGCGATCGAGTATGAAAACCTTTTGACCAAAGCGGTTCAAATCGCGCGGGATCACAAAGAGAATCTCTCTAAAATGTTGATGGAGCGCGATCTTGTTCGAATTGACGCCCCGACTTTGGAGAAATATCTAGAACTCTACGCCAATGATGAATCGATCACCCTTAGTGATATGCAATACAAAGCGATTGAATTTTTGTTTGACTTGGGCTATCGATACGGGTTTTTTGATGCTAAAATTGACCCGAGAGATTTTATGATCCCTCTTGAGTATACTGAATTGAGGTATTCGTAATCATGATGCAGGAAGAACTTATAGGGCTTGGAATTGAAACATATAAAATCGCTTTGATCTTGGCTCTCCCCGCATTGCTGGTCGGGATGTTTTTGGGTTTAGCGGTGAGTATTTTCCAAGCCACGACTCAAATCAATGAGATGACCCTCAGTTTTATCCCGAAAATTATTGGTGTCGTTATTGTGATCATCCTCACAATGCCGTGGATGATGAACGAGATGCAGGATTTCACGATCCGAATGTTCAATATGATTCCGACGTTTATGCAGTAGATCGTATGAATACCAAAACGGTTGATTTTTCCAAATTCAGTTCGATTCGTATCGGTCCTATCGTCGATGTTGCTCTTATTGAAAACGATAGTGTCCCTGAGGGGCATGTGATCATTGGAAGCGCCAACAACGTCTTGGTCGCTCCCACACCGCCGCCGCTCATGATCCTCTCCAAAGAGTACGATTTTATTCGTCTGGAATCTGATGGTCTACATATCGGTGCCGCAACACCAGGGGGGCGAGTCGTTTCGTTTTGTAAAAAGAACAACATCGCCCATTTCGAATATCTCTCCAAACTCCCCGGAACCCTCGGCGGAATGCTCAAGATGAACGCGGGACTCAAAGAGTATGAAATTTTCAATCACCTTATCGCCATTCGCACCCAAAGCGGTTGGAAACAAAAAAGCGAAATCGAATACGGCTACCGTAAAACTTCTATTAATGAAGTGGTCTTTGAAGCGGTTTTTGAGGCAGAACTGGGGTACTCAACAAAGCGGTATGAGATGTTTAACCAAATGCGATCAAATCAGCCCAGCGATCCGAGTGCGGGGAGCTGTTTTAAAAATCCGCCGAGAGATTACGCAGGACGATTGATTGAGGCGGTGGGGCTCAAAGGGCTAAAACACGGTTCTATGGCGTTTAGCGATGTGCATGCCAATTTTCTCGTCAATTTGGGTGGCGGAACCTATGAAGATGCCCTTTTTTTGATTCAAGAGGCGCAAAAGCGGGTTAAAGAGGGCTTTGATATCGAGCTTCAGTGCGAAGTTGTGATTATACATCGCTAAATTATGACGAGAAAATAAAACTTTATATTGACTTTAGTCGTCATAATCGGATAGAATGACGATGAAATTAAGCATAAAAAAAGGGATTTAGTTATACGATGACCGTAAGTTATATCCGTCCGGACAAAGATTTTGATGGCGCCTATGAACAGCTTAAGCTCATCAACAGTTATGCCGATCAAAAAGGGATCGTCATTAATGAAGAGATGGTTGACCAAACCTCTCAAAATAAAAGATTATCTGATCGCCATGAGGTGGTACGGTTTTTCCGTTCACTGGATGGGGATGCGTTGATTATCTATGACACGTGGACGCTGAGCAGTAGTATCGAAGATGTCGTTCAAATGTTTAGCTGTTTATTGAAAAAAAACAACACGATCCATTTCGTCAAACCTGGCGTTGTAATTGATCGTCAAAGTGATACAATGGTCGTTCTGGGACTGATTGATCAATTGCGTCAGATCATCCAGAATGATGTGAAAAAAGGGATCGGTCGTCCACGCGGGTCGAAATCGTCCTCAAAATTCGATATCCATCTAGAACAGATCATTGAATTGTTGAAAAAGAGAAAAAGTGTGAGTGAAATAGCGAGAGTTCTGGGTGTAAGCCGAAGCTCTCTCAAAGACTATATCGAATCACGAGAGCTCAAAGAGGTTGTAAGTGGTGTTATCGGTATTTCTCAGGACTCTGATGCCGAAGCTACCGTAATAGGGACAATTCGTTGTCCTATCGATGAACAAAAATAACTTAACTATATGATGGAGGTCGTATAATGGGTGAAGAAACAGTCTCCCCAAAGGGGAAAGAGTATTTGTCGGGGTGGACACCTTGGCGTATTAAACGGTATTGGTTTTACGGGATCGTTACCCTTTTTGCGCTGATCGCGCCATGGATCACGATTGATGGAAACCACTTGTTCTTGTTGAGTTTCGATAAATTGAAACTCCATCTAATGTTTATCCAATTTGATATGCAAGAGCTCTATTTGATGCCGTTTTTGTTGATGATTCTTTTTATCGGGATTTTCGGTATTACGGTACTCGGCGGACGGGTATTTTGCGGATGGATGTGTCCTCAGACTATTTTCCGTGTCATTTACCGTGATTTGATCGAAACGAAACTGCTCGGGATTCGGAAACGGATCAAAAATAAACAGCAAAAGCCCGATTATTCGAAAGCAGAAAATAAAATCAAACGCGTTGTTGCGATCCTTATTTGGACCGCTTTGGCATTTATCGCGGCTGCCGATTTGATGTGGTATTTTGTCCCGCCTGAAGATTTTATGGCGTACATCCAAAATCCGGCAGATCACCCTGTTTTAATCGGTGCCATTGTAGGAATCGTCGCATTTTTGGTTTATGACGTTATTTTCTTACAAGAGAACTTTTGTATTTATGTATGTCCTTATTCACGTATTCAATCGGTACTTTATGATGATGATACCGTTATGGCGATCTACAATCCAAATCGCGGCGGTGATATCTATAATGACCAAAAAGAGAAAATGTTTACCAAACAAAAAGATCTCTTGAGCGTCAATCCAAATGCCGAATGTACAACCTGTGAAAGCTGTGTTACTGTTTGTCCGACCCATATTGATATTCGCAAAGGGCTTCAACTGGAGTGTATCAACTGTCTAGAGTGTGTTGATGCCTGTACGGAGGTGATGGGTAAACTCGGTAAACCGTCGTTGGTAGAGTGGTCAAGTGAAAAAGAGACCCTTTATATGAAAGGGAAAACACACTATTTCCGTCCAAAAATTTTGGGGTATATTACGGTATTGGTCATTGTGAGTATTGTCTTGGCAATGATGGGAAGCACCAAAGAGTATATGCTTCTCAATATCAACAAAGAGAACCGTTTGTATTCGATCACACAAAACGATGAAGGAAAAACGCAGGTTGATAACGCCTATACCTTCTTGCTTCAAAATACATTGAACGAGGATCATGAGTATTATTTCGATGTTATTGCCCCTGCTGGAATGGAGGGGAAAATCAAAATCGCCAAACCCGAAAAACCGTTTAAAGTAAAACCGGGTGTGGTCAAGAAAAAAGTGGTTGTCCTCTATACCGACGAGATGCTGGTGAGCGATAATCGCAAAGATACGGTTATCCCGATTACGATTAAAGCGTATGCGGTAGATGCCAAAGATAAAGTGGTGGTTCTACGCCAATCGACGTTTACATTCCCGAGAGCCGATATGCTCAAATAATAGTTTCTATCTACTTTTCTCTTTAGCGAGAAAAGTAGCAAAAGAGCACACCGCGATCCAAGAACGCTCGCGTGACTCCTTGCACTTCTACATCGCACGCGGCTCTAGGGTTTGGATCTCGGGGATTGTTTTTTATTTTCGCATTCTGCGAAAATCATTTCATCAAATAATTTTTCTGCTGCACACTTTTCTTTTTTAAAAAGAAAAGTATGAATAATTTTTCGTATTAGTTTGAAAAGAAGAGAGTAGAAATTATACGAGAACCGCTTCGCGTTTACCCGCTTCGAGATGACCGATAACGTATCCATCGGTTGCAGCCAATACTTCAGCTACATCGGCTTCTTTCACGACGAGGATCATTCCCACACCCATATTGAATGCACGGAACATTTCGGCACGCTCGACGTGTTGACCGATAAGTTCGAAAATCGGCAATACACGAATAGAGGACTCGGTGATAACGGCTCGTAACCCCTCAGGGAGGACACGCGGGAAATTTTCGACGATTCCTCCACCTGTGATGTGAGCGAGGGCTTGGATTTTATCTTTGAGCGCTTTGAATGTTTTGACGTAGATGCGTGTCGGAATCAAAAGGGTTTCGATGAGCGGTTTTCCTTCGAACTCATCATCAAATTTCATCCCCATTTTCTCAAACAATACTTTACGTGCCAATGAGAATCCATTAGAGTGGAGACCTGAACTTGGCAACGCGATGAGGATATCTCCGGCGGCAACTTTGTCGGTACGGTCAAGCTCGCTTTTTTCGCCGATGCCGACCGCAAAGCCTGCCAAATCGTAATCATCGCTATGGTACATCCCCGGCATCTCTGCCGTTTCGCCGCCGATTAGGGCACATTCGGCTTGACGACACCCCTCTGCGATACCGCTCACAACCGCTGTTGCGGCAGAAACATCGAGTTTTCCGGTCGCGTAATAGTCGAGGAAAAATGACGGAGTTCCGAAGTTACAGATAAGATCATTTACGCACATGGCGACCAAATCGATCCCTACCGTGTCATGGATACCTGAATCGATAGCGAGTTTGAGTTTGGTTCCGACACCGTCGGTTGCGGCGAGCATTACCGGTTCACGGTACCCGCTAGGGAGTTCAAATGCCCCTGCAAAGGAACCGATTCCACCAAGAACACCGGGGATTGCCGTCGATTTTACGAGTGGTTTGATATTTTCGACAAAACTGTTACCCGCATCGATATCGACACCGGCATCTTTATAGCTGATTTGGCTCATGAAGTCCCTCATCTGTTTGTAATGTGCGCATTATAACAGATGAGTTGTTAGGGGAAATTTAGGGGATTAATCCTTTTTTGGACATTGACCGAAAACTTTTCCAAAAAACCACAACGAGGGGCAAAAATCGGTCAATGCCCATACGACAACCATCAAAATAACAAAGGTTTGAATAATGACGGCGATCTGTACTTGTCCCAATGCGAATAAAACCAATGCAATTGTTAATACGATTGCCATCAAAAAACGTTGAATTCTTTCTGCACACATAGTGGCTCCTTAATTTATAGGAATAATTGGTTAAAATTATAGCTAAAAAGGGGTGGTCAACCTTTAACCTCCGAGGATAAATCGATTATTCAAACCTTTTTAATCTCTGCGTGTTACAATCGCTGAAAAATTCCCAATGTAGAAGAAGAGATCCCTTTAATGAAAAGATTTATTGCGCCCGAAATGATGACACACGTCCCATTGTGTACCCACAAAAATCCCCATTCTGTGATGGTGGTGAGCGATCAAAGCGATCTGCTCCAAGTTGAACTGGATCGTTATTGCGATGTTGAAACCCATTGCTCTAGTGCAAGCGATGTTCTCGGTGCCCTCCGTAACGGTACGGACAAAAGTGTCGATGTGTTACTTTTGGATACGCTTTGCGATGACAGTGCCGTATTTGCGCATGCCAACCGAATTCTCAAAGAGGATGCCCTGATGGTGTGTAAACACCCCGATTTGGATAATATTGAGGAAAATACGAAACTCATGCAGATTTTGGGGAACTATTTTAAAATCATTATGCCTTATTACAACGGTGCAGGTGAGACGTTACTGTTATGTTCCAAAGAGTATCACCCGACGGCGGATTTGATTTTGCAGCGTAGTGATTTGCTTGAAGGACAGCAGTTTTACAACTGTGATGTTCACGTCGGTGTTTTTGCCATGCCGCAGTATATTCGCAAAAACTATTTGGGCATTGTCCGCAACTAATGGCATTTGAATATGCGATAGCACTCACTGGGGGGATCGCAACAGGGAAAAGTACGGTTGCATCTTTGCTGGGTCTTAACGGCCTTCGCATTATCGATGCCGATACGATTGCCCACCGTATTTTAGATGAAAACAGTGGTTGGGTAGTCGAACGATTCGGGGCGGAATTTGTCAAGAATGGTAAAGTGGATCGCTCTGCGCTAGGCAAAATCATTTTTGCCGATCCTGCAGCCAAAAAAGAGCTAGAGCACTTTTTGCATCCGAAGATTCGTGCCGCGATCGAAGCCGAGAGCGAGAAACAAGATCGCCTCGGTTATCCTTATTTGATTGATATCCCCCTCTTTTTTGAAACCGCATCGTATCCGATCAAAGATTCTGTTGTTGTTTATACCCCAAAAGGGTTACAGTTGGAGCGGTTTATGAAGCGTAACGGCTTTTCCGAGGAGGAGTCGTTACGTCGTATTGAGAGTCAGATGGATATTGATGAGAAAAAAGCCCGTGCGACGTGGGTGATCGACAACTCTTCCAATCTTAAGCATCTTCAAAAAGAGTGTGAACAATTTGTAGAGACGATTAAAACACTCTATCCTGCGCCGAAAGTTTAATCTTCTCTACTTTTTTAGATCGTCAAAAAAGTAGACAAAAAATCTCATTCCTCTTATGTAGGTTTCATTTATTTTGGCAGGAATGCCAAAAAAATGGCTCTAGATAATTCGAGGGATTATTGACTATAATTACGCTATTCGTCGCAAAAGGATTTATATGCTTCAAATCGCCAAATACTGTGCCAGCGGCAACGATTTTGTTATCTTTCACGCGTTTCACGGAGCGGACCGCTCACCTCTTGCACGCACTCTGTGTGATCGTCAAAACGGCATCGGTGCGGACGGATTGATTGTCCTTATCCCCCATGATAGCCATGATTTCGAGTGGGAGTTTTACAACGCCGATGGCTCTACGGCCTCGATGTGCGGAAACGGAAGTCGTGCGTGTGCCCATTATGCCCATCGTTTCGGTCTTGCGGGTGAGAAAATGGAGTTTTTGACGGGTGCGGGGGTAATCAAAGCTTCCGTTGAGGGGGATATGGTTCAAAGCGATCTTACCCCCCCCTATGTGATTAACGACGCGATTAAAGAGCACGACATGCGTTGGTGGCTGGTCGATACGGGAGTTCCCCATCTCGTAACATTTGATGCCGATATGGAAAATTTTAATATTTCGATGGCGAGAGAGCTACGTCACAAATACAACGCCAACGTCAATATCGCCCATGTCGAGAGCAACGGATCGATCCGAGTCCGTACCTATGAGCGGGGTGTCGAGGATGAAACGCTGGCTTGCGGTACGGGGATGGCAGCCTGTTTTTATCGCGCATCGATCGAAAACGCGGTCGCCGATAATGCCCGTGTCTATCCGAAAAGCGGAGAAACGCTCTATCTAGGATTAGTTTCTCGATCATTTGTGCTTGGGCATTGGCAATCAACGGCTCGATGATATCATCCATCAATCCCCCTTGCATAATCTCATCGAGACGATAGAGGGTGAGGTTGATCCGGTGATCGGAGATACGGTTTTGCGGATAGTTGTAGGTTCGGATACGGGCTGATCGATCACCGCTACCCACCTGCTCTTTACGTTCAGATATCTCTTTTTCTTTGATCTCTTCCATCTGCATATCGTAAATACGGGCTTTGAGTATCTTCATCGCTTTGTCTTTATTTTTATGCTGTGATTTTTCATCTTGGTTGGTGACCACAATGCCTGTCGGGAGGTGGGTGATCCGTACGGCGGAGTCGGTGGTATTGACACTTTGCCCCCCTGAACCGCTTGAGCGCATAACGTCGATTTTGAGATCGTTTTCGTTGATGACCACTTCAATATCGTCTACTTCGGGCATAACGGCGACGGTGATCGCCGAGGTGTGGACACGCCCTTGAGATTCTGTGGCGGGAACACGTTGGACACGATGCACTCCCGCTTCGTGTTTGAGCCGTGAATAGACCCCTTCACCTTTGATGAGGGCGATGAGTTCTTTGTATCCTCCCGCATCGGAAGGGCTGGTGCTCATCAGTTCAATTTTCCACCCCTTAAGATCGGCGTAACGGGCATACGCGTTGAATAAGTCGCCGACGAAAATCGCCGCTTCGTCTCCTCCGGTACCCGCGCGCAATTCGATGTAGATATTGCGTTTATCGTTGGGATCGGCAGGGATGAGGAGTTTTTTGATCTCCTCTTCGAGCGGCTCTACCATCGGCTCAAGTGATTTGAGCTCCTCTTTGGCGAGTTCTCCCAACTCCGGATCAAATGCGAGTGATTTGTTCTCTTCGATCTCCTCTAGGAGCTTTTTGTACTCTGTTGCTTTGGAGACGATCGTTTGGATGGAAGATTGCTCTTTGGAGAGATCGGTCATCCGTTTGATATCATTACCGATCTCTGGAGAGCTGAGCAGTTCGGTGATTTCATTGTAACGGTTGATAAAAGGGGTGAGTTTGTCGGATAACATGAGTGCGTCCTAAAAGAGGCATTTAGAGAAAATTTTAAAGAAGGATTTTTGCCCGAGGGCAAAAAATTACGCTGCTAATTTATTGACAGCGAGGTGAAGGCGGCTAACTTTACGTGCAGCAGTCTCTTTTTTCAAGACACCTTTGCTAACATATTTGTGCAAATTAGCATTCGCGATAACAAGAGCGGCACGTGCAGCATCTTTGTCTCCGGCTTCAACAGCAGTGCGAACTGCTTTAACGATGTTTTTAATACGTGTACGGTAAAATTTGTTGCGTTCAGTACGTTTTTCCGTTTGACGGATACGTTTCAATGCTGACTTATGGTTTGCCATGGCATTTATCCTTGCTGAGATTTGATTTAGGGCGGAATTTTACCTTAAAGAAAATTAAATTTAAGTTAAAATTTATATAATTTGAAATAAAAATTAATTATTAATTATTAATACTAATAATCTATTAAGAATCGATGGATGTCTCTAAAAATATTCTCAAAAACGGTAGTTTTGTAGCTTTAGGGGATTGCAAAGGACTTTAGTCCTTGCCACTAAAACGGACGAATTCGTTTTAGTGTTTAATATCAAATGAAAAGGAAGAAAAAATAATGAAACTTTTTGGAACCGACGGGGTGCGCGGCGAAGCGGGCTCGTTTTTAACGGCTGAATTGGCGATGCGGGTAGCAATGGCAGCGGGAATCTATTTCAGTACTTATGCACGAACCAAAAAGATTTTGGTCGGCAAAGATACTCGCCGAAGCGGTTACATGATCGAAAATGCTATCGTAAGCGGTTTGACGGCCGTGGGATATGACGTGGTACAAATCGGTCCGATGCCCACCCCGGCGATCGCTTTTTTGACGGAGAATATGCGGTGTGATGCGGGGATTATGATCTCGGCAAGCCACAACCCGTACGAAGACAACGGGATCAAATTTTTCGATGCTTACGGCAACAAACTCTCCGAAGAGATTGAAGCACAAATCGAAGCAATCGCTCATGATCAAGCTCGTCTTGAAGAGGGGCAGGTAACCGGCAAAAAGATCGGAAGCGCCAAACGGATCGATGACGTTATCGGTCGCTACATCGTTCAGCTCAAAAACTCATTCAGCCGAGAATTGACACTGCAAGGGTTGCGGATCGTTTTGGATACTGCCAACGGTGCAGGGTATAAAGTGGGACCGACGGTGCTTGAAGAGTTGGGTGCCGAAGTGATCGTTTTGCATGACAAACCCAACGGATTCAATATCAATGAAGGGTGCGGAGCACTCCATACCAAAGATTTACGAGAAGCGGTCAAGCAATACCGTGCCGATATCGGATTCGCGCTCGATGGGGATGCCGATCGGTTGATCGTCGTTGATGAAAAAGGGGACGAAGTAGATGGAGACCAGATCCTCGGGGCACTGGGACTCTTTTTGCACCGCAACGGTCAACTCAAAGGGGGTGGGATCGTCGCCACGGTAATGAGTAACCAAGCACTTGAAGATACGATAGAAGAGAACGGATTAAAACTCTACCGTGCCAATGTGGGAGATAAATACGTTCTCGAAGTGATGCGTGAAAACAAAATCAATTTCGGTGGAGAGCAAAGTGGCCACATCGTCATGCTCAATTACGCAAAAACAGGGGATGGTTTGGTGAGTGCACTCCAAATTTTGGGGTTGTTACTAACATCGGGGGAGAAGGCGAGCAAAGCGCTCCGTCCGTTTGAGCTCTATCCGCAAAAATTGGTCAATATTAAAGTTAAAACCAAAAAACCGCTCAATCAGATCGAAGGTTTGTCGGATCAACTCTCAAAGGTTGAAGCGGAACATATGCGCCATTTGATCCGTTATTCGGGAACTGAAAACAAACTTCGTATTTTATTGGAGGGGAAAGAGGCCAAAACGATGGAGAAAGCAATGGAGCGTTTGGTTGCCTTTTTCGAGAAAGCGCTCAATGGTTAAGTCACTGTCGATTTTAGTATTGGCGGCGATGGGGATTTTCATCGTCGATCAGAATATCAAATGGCTTTTTGTGGATGGGTATCGTTGCTATACTGAGTGTATCGATTTGATTTTGGTCTATAACCGTGGGGTTGCGTTTTCAATGTTTGCCTTTTTGGAAGAGGGCCTTAAATGGATACAATTGGTGTTACT
>JACXUE010000050.1 GCA_014764075.1 Sulfuricurvum sp. | reverse complement strand
GACTCTTGGGAGATGATCTCTTCGATTTGAGTCAAGAACCACGGATCGATTTTGGAGAGTTCGAAAATTTCCTCTTTGCTTAGACCCATACGGAACCCTTGTCCCACATAGAGGATACGCTCCGCATTTGGACGGCGGATTTCGTGTTTGATGAACTCGATATCCCCTTCCATAGGATCAAAACCGCTTAGCCCTGTCTCCAACGAGCAGAGGGCTTTTTGAATTGACTCTTTGAAGGTTCGTCCGATCGCCATCGCTTCTCCGACCGATTTCATACTGGTGGTGAGGGTTGATTCGGCTTCGGGGAATTTCTCGAATGTAAAGCGCGGTATTTTGGTGACGATATAGTCGATGACCGGCTCGAACGCCGCAGGGGTGCCGGTGATGTCGTTGGTGATCTCATCGAGGGTAAAACCGACCGCGAGTAACGTAGCCACTTTGGCGATCGGATATCCCGTCGCTTTGGAGGCAAGGGCGGATGATCGTGATACACGTGGGTTCATCTCGATAACGATCATACGTCCCGTTTTTGGATTGACAGAGAACTGTACGTTCGACCCCCCAGTATCGACACCGATTTCGCGGAGAATCGCAAACGATGCGTCCCGCATCCGTTGGTATTCTTTATCAGTGAGGGTGAGGGCAGGGGCGATAGTGATCGAATCTCCGGTATGGACACCCATCGGATCGAAGTTTTCGATCGAACAGACGATGATACAGTTGTCCGCTTTGTCACGGATAACTTCCATTTCGTACTCTTTCCAACCAAGGAGTGACTCTTCGATCAAAATTTCGCTGATCGGAGACTCGTCAAGTCCCCGTTGGGCGAGAAGCTTGAATTCGTCGATGTTATAAGCGACACCACTTCCCCCTCCTGCAAGGGTATACGAAGCACGTATGATAATCGGAAAACCGATCGCTTCAGCCGCAGCCATCGCTTCATCCATGTTGTAAGCATAGCGAGAGATCGGTAAGTCCATACCGATTTTGATCATTGCCTCTTTAAACGCTTGGCGATCCTCCCCTTTTTTGATGGCGCTTGGATTGGCTCCAAGGAACTCGATCCCCTCCAGCATCCCCGCTTCAAACATTTTCATGGCAGCATTCAGAGCTGTTTGTCCCCCCATCGTCGGGAGAATCGCGTCAACGTTCTCTTTTTTGATGATTTCGGCAATGATTTCGGGTTTGATCGGTTCGATGTAGGTGCGGTCGGCAAATTCGGGGTCGGTCATAATGGTTGCCGGGTTCGAGTTGATCAAAACTACGCGGTAGCCAAGCTCTTTGAGCGTTTTGACCGCTTGTGTTCCAGAGTAGTCAAATTCACATGCTTGACCGATGACGATCGGGCCTGATCCAATGAGTAAAATCGTTTTGATATCTTCGCGTTTTGGCATTGAGACCCCTGTCAATAAAAATTTGATTATTGTAAACGAGGAGCACTTAAAATCCGATTACAAGTACTCTGAGGAGGTGTTGAATCAAGAAAATTTTGCCTCAAAAGAGACAAGCTTCGGTGCCATAGCGGTCAGCGTAGACAAAGGGATTGTATTCATTTGTCGTTTAAGATAGATGAACTATCTTATTTGCGTTATAATGTGGAAGTAGGCGGGATTTTTGCCATAAAAATAGGGTTCGATAACCGCACTTTGGTATCCGCTAGCTTTGGTGATCGAGATTACTTTTCCAACTTTTAATCCAGCCATAAAAATCTGATCCAATCCCGAAGTGAGAACTTCGTCTCCAACGGAGATAGGGATCCACGTGGGGATAAACTCGACGATAAGTCGGCGTTCGTTATTCCCACGAACGATTCCCGGAGCCATTGATGCTCCCACGTTGACGGCATAGGAACTTTTGGGATCACCGTTAAGAAGTGCTATTGGGCGTTTATCTTTTGAAACGACAATCCCGGCGGCGTATCCGCGATACAAAAGTCCGTAGACTTTGGTTGGATCGAAATGATCCATTTCGACCCACACACGATGCGGATCACCGAAACGGACGTATGAAATAGTACGGATGAGGCGTGTAGTGGGTGATGTTTGAAGTGAGCTATTGTGTTCAATCAGTAATTTTTGATATTCATCGGCAACTTGGTGGAGGTTGAGAAGCTCTTGTTCATAAAATTGGTTTTTCCGGCGTAAATCGATAATCGTGGCTTGTTGTCGGAAATGCTCGTCGATACCGTTTTGAATCGATTCGAGGGTATTTTTATACGCTGTTTTAATAGAGAGGTTTAGATAAATAATAGGCGATTGGAGAAGATTGGTAAAATAGATAGCTCCGCCTACCACAAGAGCGAGTAGCCCACCGATAAGCAGAGAGTTTTTATTCATTATCGAAGAGTTCGTGGAGTTGATCGATCTCTTCTAATGCTCGTCCGGTGCCCCGTGCAACACATAGTAGTGGCTCATCGGCAACGTAAACTGGGATTTTGATAATTTCCGAGATATATTTATCGAGTTGGCGGATCAAAGCTCCTCCTCCGGTAAGGATTACACCGTTGTTGACAATGTCGCCTGCTAAATCCGGAGGCATGTTTTCCAAAACATCGCGGATCGCATCGAGAATCTCTTTGAGTGGATCACGCATCGCTTCACGCGCATCTTCACTGGTGAGCTCGATAGAGGTAAGAAGCCCCTCGACTTGGTCGCGTCCATTGATGATCATTTTGAGCTCTTGTGCCAACGGCATTGCAGTACCAATATTGATTTTGATATCTTCGGCAATCCGTTCACCGATGAGAAGGTTGTATTTACGTTTGACATAATCCATAATGGCACGGTCGATCTTGTCCCCCGCAACTCGGATTGAGCGGCACAGTACAAGACCGCCGAGCGAGATAACACCGATTTCGGTAGTTCCCCCTCCGATATCGACGACGATGTTCCCTTTGGGTTCACGAATATCGATCCCTGCACCGATTGCTGCCGCCATAGGTTCATCAATCAGATATACTTCGCGCGCTCCCGCACTCATCGCCGATTCACGTACCGCTTTACGCTCAACCTGCGTCAATCCGTAAGGGATACAGATGATAATGCGCGGACTGATGAGGGAACTTCGCCCGTGCGCTTTTTCAATAAATTTACGGATCATTTTCTCGGTCATATCAAAATCAGCAATAACCCCATCGCGCATCGGGCGGATCGCTTTGATGTTCCCTGGTGTTTTACCCACCATCTCTTTGGCTTCGCGACCTACGGCGAGGACGCGTTGTTGACCGTATTTTTCAGTTTTAACGGCTACGACGGAAGGCTCGTTAATGATGATCCCTTTCCCTTTGGAGATGACGAGAGTATTTGCCGTTCCCAAATCGATAGAGAGATCGTTTGAAAACATTCCGATAAGTTTGTTAAATAGCATTGATGCTCCTAAGCACTTTTTTGATTCGATTTTTTAAGATAAACAGGTTGAGTATTCTCTTCGACGACATCTTTGGTGATAATCACTTCATACCCAGAGTATTCGGGAAGTTCGTACATGATATCACCCATGATCTCTTCGAGGATGGCACGGAGTCCTCGTGCTCCGGTTTTACGTGCTAGAGCTTTGGCGGCAATCGCATTCAAAGCCTCTTGGTCAAAAGAGAGTTCGACATCATCGATCGCGAAAAGTTTAACGTATTGTTTAACCAACGAGTTTTTAGGCTCGGTGAGGATACGCACCATCTCCTCTTCGGTGATTTTGTTCAGAGATGCGATGATCGGTAAACGTCCGATAAGCTCAGGGATAAGACCGTAGCTCACCAAATCATCGGGTTCGACGTTCTCAAAACTGTCATCGATACCGGTGGTTGAGTGCTTCTCGTGACCGAATCCCATAATATTTTTCCCTTTTTTGCGCTCTAGAATTTGACCAAGACCATCGAATGCACCGCCACAGATAAAAAGGATATTCGACGTATCGATTTGGATAAAATCTTGGTTGGGGTGTTTGCGTCCCCCTTTGGGTGGAATGTTGACCACAGCTCCTTCGATGATTTTAAGGAGTGCTTGCTGAACCCCTTCCCCCGATACGTCACGGGTAATGGAGCGGTTCTCGGACATGCGGGAAATTTTGTCGATCTCGTCGATAAAAACAATCCCCTGCTGCGCTCTCTCAACATCTCCATCGGCTGCTTGGAGGAGCTTGGTGAGGATGTTTTCGACGTCCTCACCGACGTATCCCGCTTCAGTGAGACTGGTAGCATCGGCAATAGCAATAGGGACATTCAAAACGCGTGCAATGGTTTGCGCCATCAATGTTTTGCCACTTCCGGTAGGACCGATAAGTAGGACATTTGATTTGGCGATTTCGGTCTCATCATCCACGTAGTTGTGTTTGAAAATCCGCTTATAGTGGTTATATACGGCAACCGAGAGAAGTTTGCGTGCTTTGGTCTGACCGATAATGTATTGTCCTAAAAAGTTATTGAGCTCTTTGGGTGTAAGCAGTTCAGTGTTTTTGTGTTCATGTGGCGTTTCGCTCTCACCGTCGGAATCACCAAACATGATTTTATAGGCTGAGAATACACAGTTTTTACAAATATAGACATTGTTTCCGGCTATGAGCGGGTTGTGATCGGTTTCTGTCGCGCCACAAAAACTGCAATGGCGATGAATCATGATTGATTCCTTTCATATGGGATTCCCCGTTTGGTGTTGATAACAAAGGTGCAAAGATTTTTGACGTGGTCGCTAGATGCGCTCTCCAAAAGTGAGGAAGCCTGCTCTTGAAGCGGTTTTCCCGACTCAAAAAGTTCACGATAAGTTGAGCGAAGTGCGTCAATGTCACTCCGCTCAATATGGCGGCGTAGTCCGTTGAGATTGAGTCCTCGGAGTACCGCACGATTCCCCTCCGCCAAGCAATAGGGCGGGACATCTTGCGATAGAGCGGATGCTCCGGCAATCATCGCATAGTCGCCAATTTTAACAAACTGATGGATAGGGGTCATACCGCCGATTACGGCATAATTGCCCATTTCGACATGTCCTGCTAAGGTTGCGGCATTGGCTAAGATACAGTTGTTTCCAATGATGACATCGTGCCCCAAATGAACATATCCCATAAAAAGATTGTCGTTGCCGATAACGGTTTTTCCCCCACCGCCGGCAGTACCTGGGTTAAAGAGGGTGAATTCGCGGATTTTATTACGATCTCCGATGATGAGTTCAACCTCTTCGCCTGCAAATTTCAAATCCTGAGGGATTGAGCCGAGTACAGCATGGGAGAAAATCTCGTTGTATTCACCGATAGTAGTATTGCCGTAAATACAGGCACTTGCGGCGATTTTAGTGCCCCGACCGATTTTGGCTTTACCTGAGATAAAGCAAAACGGTCCGATTTCGACTCCTTCGCCGATAATTGCGCCCTCTTCGATAAATGCCAAAGGAGATATGTTGCTCATATTTTCTCGCTTACTTGTCGACGATCATGGCTTTGAGTTCGGCTTCGGAAACGAGGATATCATCAACATACGCTTTGCCCTCCAAAACCCAAATCGAACCTTTGTGTTTGATAACGCTCATACGGTACTCTAAACGATCGCCCGGACGGACGGGAGCACGGAACTTTGCGCCGTCGATGCTCATAAAATAGACCACCTTGTGTGCCGCTTCTTCTTCGGTCATGTTCATACTTTGGAATGCGAGAATGCCGCCAGCTTGCGCCATACCCTCTAAAATCATGACACCCGGATAGATAGGGTGACCTGGAAAATGACCTTCGAAAATTTGCTCGCCGATGGTGACATTTTTGTAACCGATGAGCGACTCATTTGGGGTAATGTTTGTTACACGATCGACGAGAAGAAATGGAAAACGGTGGGGTAAAATTTTTTGAATTTGAACAACATCTATCATGCTTGCTAACACCTTGGGTAAAAAATCGCGCAATTTTACCGCAAAAACGGTTAATTAATGCTAATGAGTTTCTCCCTCGTATCTTCATACGTTTTCGTCTCTAGCACAAGAGCGATTTTCTCGATCGGAATCGTATCTACGATAATAATTGCGGAGGTGCTGAACGGATTGTCGGTAAGGTGTGTTCGCAACGCAATTTCAGTTTCAACGCTCGGTGCATCAAACATTAATTCTTTAGTACTATTATACGATAATGTGGTGAGCATATTGAAGGTATCAAGCGTGATAAACCGTACCTCTTCGCGGTTGAGGAAAAACTGTCCGTTAAGTTCAAAATCGATTCTCCCCTCGGTGGAGGTACGGTTAATCGTCGAATAAAAGAGAGGATAAGAGGGGATCACATTTCCGGCAACTTTTACCGAGGCACGAAGAAGGCGGTAGTTGTAAAATCGCTCTTTGAATATACGATATGGTGTCTTTGAGTCTTCCAACTCATTACGGCGGGTATAGAGCTGTAGCCTCTCTTCGATGGAGGCGGGGAGAATTTGATGTGTAATGGGCGAGAACATTTCATCCATTAGTCGATGCTGTTGATGGCGTTGCATGGAAAGACCAAAGAGGCATCCGCAATAATCTTGACGGTAGAGCTGTTGCTCTTTGGCAACCCGTCCCTGATCAGCGGTTCCGTTGTTTTTGCGATAATCAAAAGCGATAAATTTGACTCCGTGAGACGCTTCAAACGCTTCTCCGCTTCGGATAAGTTGCTCTTGAGATTTTTTGGGGCTGACAAGGAGGGTGGTGGTCATTGTCCGCTCACCCAGTTCGAGTGCTTTATGGGCACTCACTTCGAACCGTTTGTCAAAGCATACTTCGCAGCGTGCCCCTTTTTCGGGTTCGTTTTCCAATCCTCGGACGGCATCCATCCAGTTTTCAAAATCATAGGGTCCTTCAATCAGCTCAATGCCTAGTTTTTGACAGCTGCGTTTAACGTCTAAAAGTCGCAATTGATATTCGCTGTAGGGGTGGATATTGGGGTCATAGAAGAACCCGATGAGTTTTTCGTCGGGGTATTCCTGCTGTAGCTTTTCAATAAAGAAGTGGGAATCGACGCTACAGCAGATGTGAACGAGCATAAATTAGTTGCGTGAAGCCAAGATTTCAACAGACTCAATGGTGTCGCGCATTGCGATTGAATCCAAAACCGCCATCGATTCTTTGTCATCCGCTTCGATACCGCCGAATACCGTGTGAACACCATCAAGGTGAGGACAGTTTACAAAACAGATGAAGAATTGGCTTCCGCCGGTGTTTGGTCCTGCGTGTGCCATAGATAGTGTCCCTTTGACGTGGCGATGGCGGTTAAGAGCCGTTTCGCACGGAATTGCCCATCCCGGTCCGCCGGTACCGGTACCGTGTGGACACCCCCCTTGTGCCATGAATCCAGGGATTACGCGATGGAAGTTGAGGCCGTTATAGAAACCGTCGTTTGCAAGAGCGGCGAAGTTTGCAACGGTATTGGGGGTTTCGTCATTGTAGAGTTTGAGCCACATAACCCCTTTTGAAGTGGTCATTTTAGCCCATTGAAAAGAGGCGAGCTCTTCAGCGGTAGCGTTGTAGTTTTTAAGTTCTTTACGTCCGAACATGTGTGTGAATCCTCAATAGAATTTTCGACATTATAATGGAGTAATCTTAACTAAGGGGAGAGAATCGGTTATAATAAGGGAAATTAATCGAGGGGAGGGTGTATGGAGTCGCGGTTGCAGCGTCGATTGAACAACATCTCGCTCCGTGAGCTCAATTTTTATACCATTGTTTTTATCCTCTTTTTTACCGTAATTTTTTCCTCACTTCTTATTTATGACGAATATCGACAATTTGTGATGGCAGCAGGTGACACGCTTGTAGGAATACAAGGCGATCCACATGCACTGAAAGGTCGATTGATTAAAATCATTGTTGAAATTGCAACACTGGCATTGATTTTGTTCGGATTCATTATTGGTATTTCAAAAATCGTCAACAGTATGATCGCCAAAGATATGGAGCGGTTTATGGAGTTTTTTGAATCGGTACATTCAAAGGCTGAAGCTATCAAAGCAGATGAACTCTATTTTACTGAATTTAAACGGATGGCTGGATATGCGAATGAAATGGCTCAAACTATTTAT
>JACXUE010000216.1 GCA_014764075.1 Sulfuricurvum sp. | reverse complement strand
TGTGTGCGGCGTATTTGGAATTCTTGGGAATTATGATCCCTATATCGCACGTGCGGCACTGGCAAAACTCTCTCATCGAGGGCGAGATCATTGCGGTATCGTTGAGCACAATAATCTTTTTTTAGCCCATCAACGTCTAAGTATTACCGATCCGCACCCCCGCTCCCATCAGCCGATGAGACGCGGCAAAATCCTCATCAGTTTTAACGGCGAGATTTACAACCATCGTGAGCTCAAAAAGAAGCTAACTGGGATTCGTTGGGAAAGCGAGAGCGATACCGAAGTGGTTTTAGCGGCGTATGAGAAATGGGGGATTGAGTGTGTGCAACATTTGGAGGGGATGTTTGCGTTTGCCCTGATAGAGGGTGAAACACTCTACTTGGTGCGTGATCGGTTCGGAAAAAAGCCCTTGTTCTATCATCAAAGTCCCGATGCCTTTGCGTTTGCCTCCGAGATCAAAGCATTGAAGCCGTTTTTATCTTCGATTCGCCTCAACGATGAAGCGCTGCATTCGTATCTCTCGTTTTTGGCTCCGACCCCCCCTTATACGTTTTATCAGGGTATTGAGAAACTAGAAGGGGGCGAGTGGCTTCGGTACGAGAGAGGGATTATTACTAGAAAGCGGTATTACAATGTGCTGGATACCCCCTCGGCGTCAATTACGTCGTTGCCTCATGCATTGGAATTGGTCGAAGGGCATCTGCACCGCTCCATCATCTCCCGTTTGGAGACCAGCGCCCCCGTTGCCGCTTTGCTCTCTGGGGGATTGGATAGTGCTATGATCTGTGCCATAGCTCGTGCTCAAGGGAAAAAACTTCCTACATTTACATTGGGATACGATGAATACGGTAACTATGACGAACGGCAAAAAGCGGCAAATACGGCAGAGTATTTGGGGCTAGACAATACCCCAGTGATCATCTCTAGAGTTGATTTCGAGGAGCATCTCGATGAGCTGCTGATTCAGCTCGATGAACCACTCAACGACCCTGCCGCGTTGCCTTTGTATCTTCTGATGCAAAAAATCGGCGCAGATGGGCACAAGGTTGTTCTCAGTGGGGAGGGGAGTGATGAACTGTTTTTGGGGTATCGGCAATATTTTGAGTATCTCGACATCGAAAAAGCGGCCTCGTTGCATCACAAAAATTGGCTCAAGAAATATTTTCACAGCCATTTTTCGATGAACCGCGAATGGGAGTGGTACAAACGGGTATTTGATGGGTCGTTGTTGTTTCGGACATCGGGGGAAAAATTCACCGATTTGCAGCAAAATATCCTGTTTCGGCGTAATGTCCGCGATAACGAATCGCTCCGTTTTTTAAGACCGTATCGGGAGATGTTTGAGCAAAGCTTCCATAGCGATCCAAGTCTCTGGTACAGTTCTATCGATTTGAAACTTTTTTTGGGAGAACACTTTTTGACCAAACTTGATCGGGTATCGATGGCGCATACCCTCGAAGCAAGAACGCCGTTTTTGGATCATGCCCTTGTGGAGACGGTATTCTCTATCGATCCCGCATTGCGGATCGGTGAGGGTAAACCCAAAACCCTGCTTAAACTGATTGCTCATAACTACCTGAGCGATGAGATCATCAATCG
>JACXUE010000215.1 GCA_014764075.1 Sulfuricurvum sp. | reverse complement strand
GTAATCAGGGAAATAAAATAACCGATAAAACGGGTTGTTAGTTTTAAAATCGAGGCGTTTTGGAGTGTCGCAGCATCGACAACACGGATGCGGGAGAGTTTTTTCCCAGGAGTCTGACCGCTTTTATGCCAAAGCCAAACATAGGTTATCAAAAAAAGGGCTATTTGGGTGATAGAGGCGATGGGGTTAGGGGGATTGGTTTGCGCTTTCGGGTCATGAACCAATACGTCCAGCCCGCTGGCACTGTGCATTTGATCGTATCCAAAAATTGCCATAGTGATGAGAGAAATCGGTAACCCAATCATAAAGATATCGGTGACAAATCCTGCCGCCCGTGACCAAAAAGGGGCGTAGCGTGTTTTGGATTTGTTGGTTTGCGTCGATTGTTGCTGTTTTTTTGCTTTTACTGTTCGCCATCTCATAACGCAATTATAGCTTCATTGCCATTTGTTTACTAATTGAATTGATAATTCTTTATCCCCATTGACCGCAGCAAGTCAATAGAGATTTTTTCATTCATCGCTTACTCCTTAAGTTTCAAAGCCTCAGCGAGACTCCTTACTCGTTGAGCCTCTTCTATAACGCTAAGTAGATAAAATTACAAAAAAATTCTCGTAAAAATAGATGACCTATCTCTCTCATTCCCGCAAAGGCGGGAATCCGCCTTATGCAAAAATATTGTTAACGCTTGAGACCGATGAGGGTTTCGAGGAGGGTATCGGAGGTGGTAATGGTCTTGCCGTTTGCCTGATATCCGCGCTGGATGATGATGAGGTTCGTGAGCGATTTGGATAAATCGACGTTCGATGCTTCGAGCGCCGAGCTTTGCATGAATCCGCGCCCTGCCGTTGCGGCGGTTCCGATGATCGGATCGCCGGAGTTGGCGGATTGGAGGTAGACGTTTCCGCCATCGCTCATTAACCCTTCGTTATTGGCAAATTTGGCCATACCGATTTGGGCCAACCCAAACGAACGTCCGTTGGAAAATGATCCAACGAGTGTACCGCTTTGGTCGATCCGAATACCCACCAAATCTCCGCCGGGGAAACCGTCTTGGCTGATTCCGCTGGTACCGGAGGGGTTGTCAAAACTGGTGATACCGTCAAACGCGCCGATCGAACCGAAATCGAGATTGACCGCTTGATTGGCAGAAGCACCATTGTTGGGTGAAAAATCGATACTAGGAATATTAAATCCGGCGAGCGCCCCGTTGCTGTCAAATTGAATAATTCCCCCTTCGAGAATATTTTCGTAAGGGGCAGTTCCTCCGATGGATGCGGGTTGAGGGACGGTGATAGTATAGCTCCATGCGGTAATTCCGTTCGTGATATTGATCGATTGTTTACGAAAATCCATCTTAACGGTATGTTTCGACCCCAAAGAGTCATAAATATCGATACTTGCTGAGTGGGTTGCCGCATTGACCGCTTGGGATTGTTTGACAGAGGATCCGACAGGAAGCGTTCCCGCCATCGTAGCAAAATTGTCGGTAATGCGGGTATTCTCAACGGTGTTAGCATCGACAATCGATGAAATAGCGATGGTTAGCGGTGCAGTACCTGCTGAGTTGCTGACCATAAATTTGCCTTGGTCGTTAATAGTTAC
>JACXUE010000214.1 GCA_014764075.1 Sulfuricurvum sp. | reverse complement strand
CTCTTTGGCGCTACGGCTGGTGTAATCGGTTTTGTAGGTGATCGCGGTGACGTAGTCAAAGAGCCTTTGGGCTTCGCATCCATCATTGGTGCACCCCTCGACCAACGATGATGCGAGTGTCGATAGTTCTCCGCGCGGTGCGAGGTTGGTTTTGATGAGTATTCCGTCTAGCTCGATAACCCCCTGATCATAGAGAGATACCCATTCGCCCCGTTGTTCTGAGGGGAGATGGTAGGGACGGAGGTCTTTGGTCTCGATGAGCGTGATCGACATCCCTAGATAGGTGAATCCTCCCACGACGGCTCCTATCGTCACTAACGATCCTACCCCCGCTTTGGAACGGGATGCGTAGGGGTGATTGGCGGCGGATTTGAGGATTTCGCGATAAATTAGGGTGACGAACACCGCGATGATCAGAAGTTTGAGCCAA
Organism: Sulfuricurvum sp.; assembly: GCA_014764075.1. Classification (GTDB taxonomy): domain Bacteria; phylum Campylobacterota; class Campylobacteria; order Campylobacterales; family Sulfurimonadaceae; genus Sulfuricurvum. The sequence goes on along the minus strand of JACXUE010000214.1, from coordinate 1,183 downwards.
AACGATTCCATGGGGTTATAAAAACTCCGACGCGCTACGGCTATAAAACCACAACCCCTCGAAAATTACGAACTGTACGACGAGGATAATCCAAAAAAGGTTGCGGTATTTGCGACTTTTGTGACGAAAGATTTTTTGGGCAAATACCGCCCCAACACTCCCTCCCATCAACGCTAGCCATACTAGGGTTTTTTCGCTGATCCGTCGGCGATTGGTGCGGGCGAGGTATTTGTCGTATCCGAAGATAAGGAACGTAATGATATTGAATACGACAAAAAGGAGGATGAACGCTTTCATTGATGCTGATCAAGCTTTATATCCAAAATTTCACTCAAAAAGACATCCAAATCCTCTCGTGTCGCTCCGGCAAAGGAATTTTCCAAAAATCGGTTGATCCCTTTGTTGTTGTGGCGGATGAGAGGGACGATTTTGATCCCGGTGATCTCCGACATAAAGTGGGATTTATCTCCCTCTTCATAGGCGTGGAGCAAGATAGAGCGGGAAAAGTTGTTGAGGATATGGTAGTAGATGTGTAAAAACTCCGCTTCGAGTACTTTGAGACCGTAGAGATGGGTGACGATGCGGTTCTCATGGCTGGCGATGGGGTGGACGTGATCAGGTTTGATCGTGATCCCCACCTCCTCTTTGATCTCCCGTACCAAAGCCTCCATGAGGCTCTCTCCCTGATTGACGGTTCCTCCGGGGAATCCCATCCGTCCATCCCATCGATCGATCATGATGAGGGCAGGGCATTTGATGTGCTGCATGTCGTCTTTGAAATATCTCCACGGGGAGATCGATTCGACGTAGATTGCTAAAAAGACGGCATTTTTTTTCGAATGGTCGAGGAATCCGAACGGTACGCGTTGTGTTTTCATGGCGCTCATACAGATTTAAGATTGCGAAATTATACTCTCATTAGAGTTGAAATGGCACACACACCTAAACTACACCGAGGTATAAAAGATGATCCCCTACCGTATCACCAACAACAATGTCAAAATGCCCGTCCTGATCTACGGCATCGAATGAAAAAAAGAGCGCACTACCGATTTGATGGAGATAGTGGTGATGAGCTGGTTTCGGGGGATCGGGTGTGAAGAGCTCTTTGTTCAGACCAAATTCACCCTCCTCGCCGGACAAGATCCGCGGAGTATCTCTTATAATCCCTCTTGCCCTCTGA
>JACXUE010000049.1 GCA_014764075.1 Sulfuricurvum sp. | reverse complement strand
TCCTGCCATCCGTACAAACGGGCCGCTTTGGTCTATCAGCCTCACCACAATCATATTTTCAAAACGATGGTCGGGAACAGTTATCGCCTACCGTCATGGCAAGAACTCTATACTCAAAATAACCCTGCTCGAATCGGTAATCCCAATTTAGAGCCAGAACACGTCACCTCTTATGAGGGACAATATATCTATAAGCCCTCTTCTTCGGTTTTTCTAGGTCTGAATGCATTCTATCTTGAAAATGAAGAGCAAATAACTGCCAATACGACCAGTAAGGAGTATGAAAACATCAGTAACCGAACGATCAAAGGGGTCGAAGCAGAATTTAGAGGCAATTATAGAGAGGATGATAGCTTTGCCTTTTCGTATAGTTACATTAGCGGTGAAGCCATCAAGAGAAATCAACAAATCGATTATCTCCCATTTGCCTCAACACATCTCATCAAAGGGGCACTCTCATATTCATTAACACCCGAGATCAAAGCGGCATTAACTGGTCGATATGCGAGTGAAAAAAAACGGCGACCCTATGACGGACGCCCCTCTATGGAATCGTTCTCGACCATCGACGTGACTCTTGGATGGGAAGGTGAGCACGGTATCTATGTTCAGGGGAGTATCAAAAACATCTTTAATTCGATCTATCGCTACCCATCGACAGCTAATACCTACCCCGATGACTATCCGGTTGAGGGGCGAGTTTTGTGGATTCGCAGCGGATGGAAGTTCTGATGAAGATTTTATTCGCACTCCTCGTTACATGGGTAATGCTTAACGGTGATGATAGCGTTTTAATCGACACCCATATTCGTATGATCCCTAAAATAATGGCACTTGATACAAAGAATCAATCCAAATCATCGAAAGCAACACTCGCCATTGTCTATGAAGGGAACCGTAAATCTCTCGCCTATTCCATCGCTGATAAGATAAATCAAAATTACAATGGAAAAGTAGCTAATCTCCCTTTTAGCGCAATCGCTTTAAGTGTTGATGAACTTTTTTCAAGGGACAATGTTTCTTTTGCTTATGTGACTAAAATGTCTGAGAAATCGGTCAAAAAAATTGCACAGTGGGGTATAGAAAATACCATTTACCCTCTCCACCTTTAGTATCGTTCGCGATTTAACCATCAACTCTCAAAAAGAAAAAGCACTCCTGCTGATCGATGCTGTCGAGCCATCCGTCTCGCTTTCCCTGTTTTTGGGAATCAAAGATATGGGGGAAAAACTCTCCTCGATCACCAAACTCAGTGAAGTCGTCGCACTCAAAGTTACCGATAAAAATGGTCATACTGTCCTAGATTACAATCGCTATAATCCTTCTACAACTGAAGATGCAATTCAAGTCTCTAAAAAACTACTTGAACCTTCTTCGCTGCAACCGATCGGGACCATCTCTTTGACCTATTCCGGTGAAGAGTTTACGCAAACCATGAATCAATTTTATACCCTTTATCTATGGATTGCGCTCAGCGTTTTTGTCATATTATGGATTATTTTAGTGTGGATTAACCGTATCTTACGCCCGATTAAACTAATCGCTAAAAAAGTGCGCAATTTTAAACCTGGAGAAAAAATCACTTTTGACATCCCGCATACCCAAAGTGAATTTTCTCAAATCATTCATGCGTTTGAAGCGATGCAAGAGAGTGTTTGGAACTACTCCAATGAAGTTGAATCGATCAATAAAAATCTTGAAGCCAAAGTACACGAACAGACTAAAGAAGCGATTCGTCACCTCTATTACGACAGCTTAACGGGCCTTCCCAATCGTATTAAACTTCAAGAAGATCTGCTCAGGAATCCGTTTCACACCCTTGCCATTTTGAATATCGATGATTTTAAAGAGATCAACGATTTTTTCGGTACCGATGAAGGGGATGTTATTTTGGTTCAAGTGGGGCACTGGCTCGAAGATCTTAAACTAAACCCCTATCGAATCGGGGGCGATGAATTTGCCTTTAAACTGCCAAAAGGGATGAATCGAGACGATTTAATACACGAAGCCGAACTTATCGTAACCATGATGAGTGAAAAGCCGTTTAAAATCGGTGATGATACGATCCATCTGCGCGCAACCGTTGGTATAGCAATCGACAGCGACAAACCTCTAATCCATGCCGACGTAGCCCTTAACAAAGCTCGAACGACCAAAAATCTCTACTCTATCTACGATTCTTCAGAAAGAATCGAACAACAATATCAAGCCAATATTGCCCTCTCCGCAAAAATACGGCAAGCGTTAGTCGAACATCGTATTGTATGTCAATATCAACCGATTGTTTCGACTAAAACCGGAAAAATCGAAAAATATGAAACATTGGTACGAATTCAAAACGAAGATGGAACATTACTAAGTCCCCATGAATTTCTGCCGATAGCTCAAAAAACCAAACTTTATCACCACATCACGCAAGAGGTTGTTTATCAAGCGTGTCATCTCTTTGCCGGACGCACTGAACAATTTTCAATCAACCTCTCCAGTAGCGATATTCTCGATCATCGAACGGTTACAACCATTGAAAATATTCTCCGACAAACCAGTACCGCTGATCGCGTCATTTTTGAAATTTTAGAATCGGAGGGGATTGAAAACTTCGACGAAGTTGATTCGTTTATCTCGCGTATGAAAGCGTTGGGAGCCAAAATTGCCATAGATGATTTTGGAACCGGGTATTCCAACTTTGAAAATATTCTCAAACTCAACGTCGATATTCTCAAAATCGATGGCTCACTCATCAAATCGATCAACGATAATCCGCGTCACAAAATCGTCGTCGAAGCGATCATTGATTTTGCCAATCGCATCGGAGCCGAAACCGTTGCAGAATTTGTCTCCAGTGAAGAAATTCTGCAATATATCACCGATTTGGGCATCACCTATGCACAGGGATTTTACACCGGAAAACCGCAATTTTTAAAACTTCAATCGATGTAAAATTTAATTCCGTACATGGTATAATTCGCAAATTTTTTACAAGGGTACACCACATGTTAACCGATCGCGTCAATACACTCTCCGAATCGATTACCATTGCTATTTCAACATTAGCGCAAGAACTCAAAGCACAAGGGAAAAACATCCTCAGCTTCTCCGCAGGTGAACCTGATTTTGATACACCGCACGTGATCAAAGATGCCGCAATCAAAGCGATCAACGACGGCTTCACTAAATACACCGCAGTTGATGGGATCCCCGAGCTCAAAGCGGCTATCGCTCTTAAACTCAAACGTGATAACGGCTTAGATTATAAACCTAACCAAATCATCGCCAACAATGGGGCCAAACACTCTCTCTACAATTTATTTGTATGCACAATTCAATCTGGGGATGAAGTGATCATTCCGGCACCGTATTGGGTCACCTATCCTGAACTTGTGATGTACTGCGGAGGAAGCGTTGTTGAGATTATGACCGAAGATTCAAGCGGATTTAAAATCACCCCCGAACAACTCAAAGCCGCTTTGACTCCAAAAACCAAAATGCTTGTTTTGACCTCTCCGTCTAACCCGACCGGTGCCGTTTATACTCGCGAAGAATTAATCGCGCTAGGCAAAGTACTTGAAGGGACGAATGTGCTTGTAGCCAGTGATGAAATGTATGAAAAACTGATCTATGACGGTGAATTTACTTCCGCTGCAGCAGTAAGCGATGATATGTTTCAGCGCACCATAACCATCAATGGTCTTAGCAAATCGGTAGCTATGACCGGATGGCGATTTGGGTATATGGCGGCTGCCAATACCGAAATCATCCAAGCAACGAAAAAACTCCAAAGCCAAAGCACCTCCAATATCAACTCGATCACCCAAAAAGCGGCTATTGTCGGGCTAAATGGAGAAGCGGATAACGATATCGAAGCGATGCGCGTACAATTCAAAGCACGCCGCGACGAAGCGGTAAAACTATTTAATGAAATCGATGGCTTAAGTGTTCTCTCGCCTGCAGGCGCATTTTATCTGTTTGTCAACATCAAAGAGATAAGTAACGACTCAATGCAATTTTGCAAAGAGTTGCTTGAAGAACAAGGAATTGCGGTCGTTCCAGGTGTCGGCTTCGGTTCTGAGGGATATTTTCGCTTTAGTTTCGCTACCGATATTGAGAGTATTCGCGAGGGGATTAAACGTATCGCTACATTTATAGCTTCAAGAAAATAATACTACTGCCGTTCGCCCTGATCAAGTCGAAGGACAAACAGTTCATGGTTCGACGAGCTCACCACCAACGGAGAGCCCCATCTAATCTTCAAACAAAGCTATTGGATACTTTTCAACGCTTCAACTACGGCATCGATATTTCCCATTGGGATATGAACTTTCCACTCTGGATTCTTTGCATCACCGGATAGCGAAATTCCGATACTGGCTACATTGTCACTACCCGCACCGTAAGGCTCATCCACTTTGCTAATAGAGATAACCCCTTTTTTAGTGCCATCCAATGGAATCTCTTTGACAATCGTTACACCGGAACTCATAAACACTCCTATTAACTGATAATTTAATAAAGTTTAGCCGATTTTGGCTAAAGTAATCTTAAAAAGAGAAAGTTATTCGGCACCCTCTGCTTTTGTTGCGCTTCCACCATAGATAAAAGCGTACATTTTTCGGTAATAACGAGCGTTGCGCGAAGCGTCAGAAGTCGGAGAGTGATGATAGCGCCCCAATGTTTCCCAAGAGTAGCCGAAACTTTTCACCAATTTGGTCAATATCGAATTGGCTTGTTCTCGTGCTGTTTCGTCTTGGAAATACTCATGAAGGATCGGATTAGGATGGTATTTGTAATTGATTTGATAAGGTCCTAAATCGATATTGGTAATGCCGCCGTCAATCAAAGCCTGAGCCTGAAGAGAACATTGCTCCGGAGAACCGCATTTGATCAGATGACCGTTGATCGCAAATCCTGCCTCGGCTGCACGTTGAGCCTCTTTGGGAATATTAATACGAATAACATAAGGGTTACATTTTCCGTTCTCTTTGAGACATTCACAATGCTTGATAGCATCGAGGACGATGTCGGGCATTCGAATCTCAGTCGGTCGATCTTCTGCGTACAGTAACGTTCCTATTAGCATCAAACCTACTGCTACGATTTTCATCCGTATCCCTTTGAGCTTAAGATTCTAACATTCTAGCAAGTTTTGCCTGTAATTTCAGCCAAAGTTTATGTTCCATTAACGGAAAGCCACTGTAGACCCCTTTGGTAGCGATGCTTTTGGTAACGCCTGATCGAGCCGCCAAAGTTGTAAACGGAGCGATAGTCAGATGACCCGCAGTTGCACTTTGCCCACCCATAACGACATTTCGTCCCAATGTAGAAGACCCCGCTAAACCTGTTTGGGAGACTAAGATAGAGTGTTCGCCGACAATGCAATTATGACCAATTTGTACCAGATTGTCGATTTTGGCACCTTTTTTAATAACGGTAGAGCCAAAAACCGCACAATCAATCGTCGTATTGGCTCCAATTTCAACGTCATCCTCAATTACTACATTGCCGTTTTGATAGAGTTTGACATGTTCGCCCAATTTCGTATGAGCGTATCCGAAACCGTCACTTCCAATCACCGTTCCTGCATGAATCATGACACGATTCCCAATCACACAATCACGATACACTGTGACATTCGGATAAAGGATAACATCATCCCCAATCACCACGTCGGTTCCTAAGTAGACACCGCTCATAATTGTACAGTTTTTACCGATACATACACCGTTTTCAATGTGAGAGCTTGGATAGAGTTTTGTCCCCTCTCCAATACTTGGAGGTACATCGGAACTCGCAATTGATTTGGCAAAATACTTGGACAACAGTGCAACCGACATATACGGCTCTTCTGAAACCAAGGCGATGACACCCTCGGGAAGAAGATGCGATTTCGATGAAGGAAGAATCACTGCAGACGCACGGGTCTGCAGAAGCTCTTTTTCGTATTTTGAATCTGAAAGAAAAGAGATCTCCCCCTCTGAAGCTTCACTAAGGGTATTCATCCCCGTAATTTCAATATGATTTTCAATCTCCGCACACCCTAAAAAAAGTGCAATCTCGTTAAGTGTCATACGATATTATCTCTCTAACGCGACCGAACCGCTGCGGACAATCTCTTTGGGATGGAATCGTTTGATTGCTTCGAGAAAATGATTTACCCTCATGGGCTCATCCGATACCATTACAATCATCGTATCGCTGCCAACATCTAAAATACGTCCGTTATACGCATGTGTTAATGCCTCCACATCACCTAAGGACTCACTCATTGGGATTTTAACAAGTGCCATTTCGGTTTCGACCAAATCGGCATGCTCATACACTTTCAAAACTGGGATCAGTTTATGGAGCTGTTTAGTAATCTGCTCAACGACCCGTACCGATCCGGCGGTTACGATCGTGATCCGAGAATATTTACTCTCAGGAATCGGAGCGACCGTGAGCGATTCGATGTTATATCCACGCCCTGAAAACAGTCCAACAATCCGAGATAGGACACTTGCTTCATTCATGACAATGACCGAAATAACGCGACGTTCTGTTTGGTCTATCATTATTTCTCCTTATATTCTAGCATCATATTAAAGAGTGATCCACCCGCAGGAACCATTGGTAAAACATTCTCAAAACGGTTAACGACGACATCGATAATCGCAACGACGTCTTTCTCAACGGCATCTTTGAGAGCCGCATCAAATTCCTCTTTAGTGTTGACGCGATACCCTACCCCGCCGAACGCCTCAGCCAATTTGACGAAATCGGGTTGCATCGAGAGGTCGGTTTGGGAGTGACGCTTGTCATAAAAGAGAGTTTGCCACTGACGAACCATTCCCAAAAAGTTGTTGTTAAGGATGATATTGACAACAGGAAGCTTATATTCGACCGCCGTCATCAGTTCTTGAATATTCATCAAAATCGATCCATCCCCCGTAATATTGATGCTGACACGTTCCATATCGGCACGTTTAACACCCATTGCTGCCGGAAATCCGAATCCCATCGTCCCCAAGCCACCCGAGCTAATCCACTGGCGTGGACGGGTAAAGGGATAAAACTGTGCCGTCCACATCTGATGTTGTCCGACATCGGTGGAAATATTTGCACTGTCACCCAAAAGCTGACCAATACGCTCTACAACCCATTGGGGCTTCAAACGATCTCCCTCCTCTTTGTACGACAAAGGATGGAGCTTGTTAAAATTGGCAATGGTGTTATGCCATGATTCAAATCGTGCAGGATCAACTTGCTTGCTCGCCAACAAAATCATTTGCTTCAAGACATTTTTAACATCCCCAACAATCGGAAAGTGGGCATGAACCAATTTGGATACGCTTGCCGGATCGATGTCGACATGGATAATTTGGGCATTTTTAGCAAATTCAGAGAGTTTCCCAGTAACACGGTCATCAAAGCGTGCGCCCAGCCCGATAACCAAATCGGTCTCACTCATCGCCATGTTCGCGGCATACGATCCGTGCATACCGAGCATCGAAATCAGAAGCGGGTCATCATAGCGGAGCGTCCCTAGCGCCATCAATGTTTCAACAGCGGGAATTTGAGTCAATTTTGAAAATTCCCGAACCAAATCGGCAGCACCCGAACTGATAACACCGCCACCAAGATAGAGAAGCGGGCGCTTGGATGCGGCAATCGCCTCTATCGCTTTTTTGATCTGGCGCGCATTTCCTTTGGTCGTCGGCTTATAAGACTCCAACTCAACCTCTTTGGAATAATCAAATTTGGCAATCTGTGCGGTGACATCTTTAGGGATATCAACATGAACCGGTCCTGGACGTCCTGTGCGGGCGATATAAAAAGCCTCTTTGAGAATACGCGGCAAATCGGCAGCATCGGTCACCAAATAGTTATGTTTCGTGCACGAACGGCTGATTCCGACCGCATCAATCTCCTGAAACGCATCGGTACCGATTAGCGACATCGGCACCTGACCGCTGATCACAACAAGAGGAATGGAGTCCATGTAAGCATCCGCAAGACCTGTCACAGCGTTGGTAAATCCGGGTCCCGAGGTGATCATCGCTACCCCTACTTTGCCGGTTGCTTTTGCATACCCCTCTGCGGCATGTACTGCCGCTTGCTCGTGACGTGTCAAGATATGTTGAAACGATCGCTGTTTGTAAATCTCATCATAGACGTTCATGATCGCCCCGCCGGGGTAACCGAATACCACTTCGACTTCCTCGGCGATAAGTGCTTCGATAACCATCTGCGCACCGCTGATTTGCATGTCGTCTCCTTATTGTTGAATTTTTATTGCATGAACAAAAGAGTGTAGCAATATAATCGAAAAAAATTAAGAGATTATAAAAGAAACTAGCTATAAGTTTTGTTAAAACCTCTCCAATAAATCACTTGTTATCACTTTTTCGTCGCCGTCACCACAAAAATAGGATAATCTTTATCACCTTTTTGTACGGTATAAGCATGGTGAAATCGGACAAATTGAAAACCTGCTTTTTCAATCGTCTCCCGCAAACTATCCCTATCGAAACCGAAATGGTACACCCCATCGTTTCCATGAGAATGGAAGGATCCATCTTCGGATTCAAGATCGGCAATAGCGACAAATCCGTCTCGTTTAAGATGTTTATAAAAGGTATCAAAAAGGGCAAATGTGTCCTCAACATGATGCATCGCCATGGAGCTTACAATCCCGTGAAACTGCTCTTGCAATGGAGTATTGAGAATATCTTGGCAAATCGGCTGTACGGTGAGGGTCGGACTGTTTTTGGCTTCAAGTTGCTCAAGCATTTTTTTTGAGAGATCGACACCGACAATACGTTTGACCACAGAAGCGATTTTGAAACTCAGCAGCCCCGTCCCTGCACCGAAATCCATAATATTCATATTATTTAATAAAGCAATTCTGCTGGTAATGGTTTGAAAGACAGCATGGGCAATATTTTGGCGCATATCCCCTTTATCCCATTCACTTGCGACTTGATTAAAACGTTCAGTCATGGTATACCTTTTTTATCTTTACCGATATCATAACCAAAACTCAAATTCAAATTTCATCAATTATCAAAATTAATCTATACTTCCTAAAAAAATTAAGGAAAACGTATAGGTCACACCTATAACCCCCTATAGCTACGTCAAGTCGGTTACTTACTGATGTTACGCACTTTACGTTCATAGCCTGCAAAGCATCAGGGACAGCCTTGCCGATGCTAACACATATCGGCTCGGTTCCAAAGCTAAAAAAGCCAAGCAGTTGGCTTTTTTAACGCTTTTCACCCA
>JACXUE010000213.1 GCA_014764075.1 Sulfuricurvum sp. | reverse complement strand
CATATGTTTTACCAATGGGAAGGGGATATTTTGGTCTTAAATGTTTTGGGTACTCCGAGCGCCAAGCGTGATGCCATCGGAAAAGTCAAAGGGAACCAGCTCAAAATCAGCGTTACCGAAGCTCCCGTAGCGGGACGTGCAACCGATCACATGGTTCGTTTTTTAGCCAAAGAATTCGGAATATCCCCTAGTGATATCGAGGTGGTGTACGGTCGGATGAACGTCAATAAACAGCTTCGGCTCAAAAATCCGAAACATCTCCCCTCCGTCATTGAACCTCGATGAGAGTAGTGAGGGCACTATTATTTCTCTGCCCTTTTTGCCCGTTCTTCAACTAACATTGCGTCAAGGGATGCGATCACCTCTTGACTTGCTTTTTCCGCATCTTTAAAATAGGTCATGACATTTTTAGACTCTTGAGAACACGTATTAGTTTTTACGCATTCAACCGCAGCAATAATATTATCATGAACCGCTTTATGAGGCAATTCCAGTTTTCTAAAACTCGGGGTATTTCCAAAAATTTGAGACCCTTTGCCACCTTCGGCCCATCGACCGAGACGGCAATGATGATGATCGACAAATTCATCATCTGCTTTGTTTGAAAATACACTTTTATACCCTTTGCTTTTAAAGAGCAAATGATCCAATTTGACCAATACCATAAAGACGGAGTAGAGAACGTTTGTTGACTCGGTATCGATATCTTCTATTCTGCGCCCCAAATCGGCGAGTGTGGAGCGGAATCGTTCAAGTTTTAGGGTAGAATCGGTAGAGATAGATTCCATCGTGCTCGAACGCTCGTAAATTTCCATCGCGTTTTGTTTGAGACTTTGAACCGATATCGCTACTTCCGCCGTCGCTTTTTGGGTACGCTCTGCGAGTTTTCGGACTTCATCGGCAACCACGGCGAAACCACGTCCGTGTTCTCCTGCACGCGCCGCTTCAATAGCCGCATTAAGTGCTAATAAGTTGGTTTGATCGGATATGTCTTTAATCAGATTAATTACTTGTCCGATTGCGCCGACACCGTCGTTTAATTGGCTAACGGAGCCGTAGTTATCGGTAATGTTGTTGACCAAATGCTGCTGTATTTCTAAAATTTCACCAATCTCTTCGTTGATATCGATAGTATTCGTGCGATTGGATTGATTGATTCTCTCTATCTCTTCTAAATTATCTACATTATCGGCTAAATCTTTTTGAAGCAATCCCAAATCTCTTTGACACCCCTCGATCAGATTCTCCGTCAAATGGTGAATCAAGTCAAACATCACGGCGTTATTCTTGTGCTCACTATTCTCTTGACGAAGTTGACTATTTTCTGATTTGAGGTCATTGATCTCTCGTTCTAATTCAGCTATTTTTATAGACAGCGGTTCCACTATTTCTGTCTTTTTTTTATTTCCGAAAAACATTCTTTCTCCTTATAATCCTTGTCAAGCTATAATATAAACATATACATAGGTTTTGGTAAACTTTACCCGATTTTTTATTCAAATTTAAAGAGGGTTATCTCTTAAACTTTTGAGCATTATAGCATACAAATCTTTACCCCTATGATTAAACCGAAATTCACTCTCTTTGAGATGTAAGTAAAATGTGTCATCACTAAG
>JACXUE010000212.1 GCA_014764075.1 Sulfuricurvum sp. | reverse complement strand
GATTTATGGATCGTAATCGCAAAGGCAAGGGTGAGAGGGAATTGGCTGAGAGTAATCAATTTCTCTTCGCTTGCCGTACCCCCGTTTTCCACCCAGTGGGTTTTAGTGGTATCGACCCGCTCCACTTTCACGCTGACCCCGTCCGCCTTTTTGACCCAAATAACCTCTTCTTCGATGGAGGTGATTCGCCCCCGCTCACCATTATAGTAATTCCATGTATTGCGGGTAAAGAGAATCGGAGCGCCCACTTTCAGAGCCAAAACAGACTCGATACGACTATCGATCATAAACCGCTCGACATCCCGATCCTGCATCTTTTTGTCGTGGATCGTGACATAGGTCTCCACCTCGATAATCTCACCGTTTAGATGCTCCAACTGAGAGCGGTTATGGCTTTGGGCACTGATGTTTTTCCCGAACAGCAGTGTCATCGTCGACATATCCTGACTCAGCGGTTTAACCAGAGCTTCGAGGGCATAATGCGCCTCCTTATCAAGGCGAGCATGGCGTACTTTTTCGAGTAGACTCAAAAACTCCACCTCATGGGTACGGTAGGATCCCTCCAAATGGAGCGTCTCAAACCCAAGTTGCTTCCATGAGGGAGATTCAAAAGCAAAATAGATCGGTTCACCCCTGCGCGTCACGGGAGGAAGCTGTAAAAAATCCCCCACAACAATAACCCGACCGCTAAACTCTGCCTGCAATAACCGCAATCGAACCATATCCAACAGCGACGCACCCACCATCGAAATCTCATCGATCACGATGAGTTGCATCGATCGGATCAGTTTGATGATCTTTTTGGAGGGGTCGAGTTTGCCGTTGCGCTCTAGCTCCTTTTGAGAGTTGGCGATCCCTAGATCAAAAAAGCTGTGAAGCGTCTGCCCCCCGATCAGCGTTGCCGCCATCCCTGTCGAGGCGAGACGGGCAACCGATTTTCCTTTTTGCAGAGCATCGTCTATAAGCGCACGGGTCAATGTAGTTTTTCCCGATCCCGCACCACCGGTGATAAAGAGGTTGGAGGTTTCTAAAATATCAAGAGCTTTTTCAATCATTCCCATCCTTTAGCTCGATCACTCGTCCAAACGGAACTTCACTCTTTAGTCCAAAGCACCTCATACGGCGGCTCCAAGAGAGGGAATTTTCCCTTTAGATCGGTAAAATAGAGTAAGAGTTTCGGACAGTACATCCACGATTCGATCAGCTCAAACACAGGTCTAAAGTCAGTCCCCGCACCACCGCTGAGAGTATAGGTGATAGCCTCTCCCCGCTCAAAGCGCTCATGGGAACGGATTCGATCATCACAAACGATCAGATCGATAGTGTAAGAGCCAAACAGCTCCGAGATCGATTCCACCTCAGCGATAAACTGGGTGAGCAGTACCTCATCAACCGATCCTGAACTGTCAATCGCGATGGAGAGTTCCAAATGGCGTGAATGGACCCCTGGCAAATAGACACCATCATAGAGGAGTTTTTTACTCGGTGGGATGAGGGTGTAATCGCTGACGTAATATCCGCCGATTGCCTCACGCAGTTCACTCCGCCAGTCGATCAGAGATTTCTTGTGTGGTTGAATCAAGCGATGGATCGCTTCACTAAGGGGATCAGATTTCTCCATCGCTTCCTCGGAGCGTTTCTCTCGCTGGGCACGGGAGAGCTTTTCATCAAGCCCCTCATCGTATCGCCCCTCGTCACTGTCGCGGTCGTTTTGTTCCTGATCCAAAAACTCCTGAGAAAGTTCATGATAGATCTCTTCAGCACTGAGATTGCCAAACCGTTTATCGTAGGTAATCGCAGGAGGAGGGGTAAAACCGTTTTCAATCAGCAGTGCATTGATGGCGTAATCGCACGCCATATTCCAAAGCCACGGACTCCGATTTCCCCGTCTTTGAGTATGACTCAACGCCTCATGCAGTGCAGAGTTACACAGAGCAAAGATCTGCTCACCCTCACTGAGAGACTCCATAAAACCCTCACGATATTCGAATTTCCCCCCTTTGGTGGCGAAACTCTCGATGTTATCGTTTACGACACTCTCCATACCACTTACGATTGTACCGAAAAACGGATAATCAAGGAGGAGGCGGGCTTTTAGGGGAGAAAAATCGATCATAACAGATAAGCGTACGCCTCAACCCATTCCCCAAACGCATCGAGGTGCTCCATCGCCACCCCTTGAGCCTGAAGATCTTGGACAATGAGGACGGCAAACTCATTTTTGAGCTTCAGACTATAGCGCAATACATGAGAGAGTGCCTCTTCGTTAGGAGTCTGCAACAATCTCGATACAAGGACATTTGAGAGGGCATAAAGGGCAGAGAGTTCGCTTGGAGCCTCACACTCCTCACCGCGGAATATCGCATCCACATCGGGGAGATGATCCATGATCTTGCAATACCCTAAAAAATCGATGGCCGCCTCTTCCCCCACCGCACCAGCGACCGCTTCAAAAAGGAGATTTTGAGGCAAAGGACTTTGGAGGATTTTATGGACCGCCTCCCAACTGCGAGGGGTTGCAAAACTGCGGAGATTTTTCAGGGGATCAAATCCAAACAGTGCGCTGTTGTTAAATCCAATATAGGCGATTAGACGGGGATCGATACGAGACTTCACCGCCCAATCTCTCCAATCCTCTGCACTCACCTCCATCTCGATATGGACAAATCGGTTAGCCAGCGGTGAGGGGAGACGGTAAACCACCCCCCGATCCCCCTCTCGGT
>JACXUE010000211.1 GCA_014764075.1 Sulfuricurvum sp. | reverse complement strand
CGTTTTGAGTCTCAAAATTGGGCGGTTTTGGAGATAGACGGTCACAATTTTGACGAGATCGACGGTGCGTTGACCCAAGCCAAAACGATGAGCCGTCCTGTACTCATTATTGCCAATACCCTGATTGCAAAAGGGGGTGGCAAGATGGAGGGATCTCATCATGCACACGGTGCTCCACTTGGGCATGATGTGATCAAAGCGGCAAAAGAAGCTGCGGGATTTGATCCCGAAAAAACGTTCCATGTCGATCCAGATGTGATGGAACGGTTCCGTTGTGCGATCGAAAAAGGGGATGCAGCGGAGCGTGAATGGAATCATCGCCTCAAAGAGCTTCCGTTGATGGAGCAAAACGAAGCGTATGAGCAATTGATGAACCCCGATTTTGGCCGTATCCAATGGCCGACATTCGAAAAAGCAGACGCAACCCGTAATACCAATGGTGTGATCTTAAATGCGATTGCCAAAGCAATTCCTGGATTTATCGGAGGTTCGGCAGACCTTGGGCCATCTAATAAAACCGAGTTGGCAAACATGGGTGATTTTCCGAAGGGAAAAAATATCCATTTCGGTATCCGTGAACACGCGATGGCATCGATCACCAACGCTATGGCACTGTATGGTCCGATTATCCCCTTTAGTGCGACGTTCTTTGTTTTTAGTGACTATTTGAAGCCAGCTGTTCGTATTGCAGCGCTTTCGGGAATCCAACAATTTTTTATTTGGACACATGACAGTATTGGTGTGGGTGAAGATGGTCCTACCCATCAGCCGATCGAACATTTGAGCCAATTTAGAGCATTGCCGAACTTTTATGTCTATCGTCCGGCGGACGGTAATGAAAATGTCAAATGTTGGCAAAAAGCGCTCACAATGAAAAACTCACCTTCGGCATTTGTCTGTTCACGTCAAAATCTACCGTTACTCCCAACTGCGGTTCATGGTGATGTCGAAAACGGCGGATATTTGCTAGTAGAGCGTCCGAATGCAACGGTGACTCTGATGGCTTCGGGTTCAGAAGTTGCTTTGGCGATTGAGTCCGCCGATCTTCTCTCAACACAGGGTATTGCGGCGAATGTTGTGAGTGTACCGTGTTTTGATCTGTTGTTGGAGCAATCACAAAACTATATTGAAGTGGTATCGTTTTGCCGATACGGTCGTTGCGATGGAGGGATTCGGTGCGAGCGCCCCTGCGGATAAATTGTTTGAGAAATTCGGATTTAGCGCAGAAGTGATAGCTTCAAAGATTTAAATCATGACACACTTTGGTCGCTTTTTCAAGCTCGAATCGGCAACAGGAATCCTTTTGATTCTTGCCATGTTTATCGCTATGGCGATGGCGAACACCCCTTTATCTTTAATCTATAATTCTTTTTTGTCTTTACCAGTTGTAGTAAGCATTGGTAGTTTTGTTATTGCGAAACCCTTTTTATTGTGGATTAATGATGGACTTATGACCATTTTTTTTTTAATGGTAGGGATGGAAATCAAACGAGAAGTGTTAGAGGGATCCCTTAAAGAGATAGGTGCGATTACCATCCCAGTGATTGCTGCCTTAGGTGGCATGGTCGTTCCTTCGCTGATCTATGCTTATTTTAATTTGCATGATAGGAACGCGATTGAAGGTTGGGCGATCCCATCAGCAACCGATATTGCTTTTGCGCTTGGAATATTGGCACTCTTAGGTAAGCGCATACCAGCTGGGCTAAAATTTTTTTTACTGACGTTAGCTATTGTCGATGATTTGGGAGCAATCATTATTATAGCGCTCTTTTATACAAGTGAACTTTCATTGGTATCGATAGCTTTAGCATCCGTGATAATAATGATTTTGCTATGGATGAATTTAAAAGGGGTGACTAATCATACTGCTTATATTTTAATTGGGATTATTCTTTGGGGAGCCGTACTCAAATCAGGAGTTCATGCAACACTTGCAGGGGTTATGATTGGATTGTTGATTCCATTGAAAAATAACAAAACATCGTTTTATCATTTGGAGCATTCGCTCCACGCCCCTGTAAATTTTGTGATTTTACCCCTTTTTGCGTTTGCAAATACTGGTATAGGGTTTGGAAATATTACGATAAAAGATTTTACTGATAATATAACATTGGGGATTGCCTTGGGGCTCTTCTTGGGAAAACAAGTGGGAGTTTTTCTCTTTAGTGCAGTGGCAATTAAGATGGGTCTAGGTCAATTGCCAAAAGGTGTTAATTGGTTGCAGCTTTATGGTGTAGCACTTCTAAGTGGAATTGGCTTTACCATGTCCCTTTTTATAGGTTCATTGGCTTTTGAAGAGATTCGCAGCGCAGGTATTGTTTTTACAGATGAGCGCTTAGGTGTTTTGATTGGCTCTATCGCATCTGCAACAATGGGTTATTGGGTGTTAAAATTGAGCTTACAGAGGGAAGATGTGTATGAATGATTCACCGAAATATTTAGCAAAGCGGGCATTTTTTGATTCGCTGATTACCCTCTATGGACGTAATGTCGCGGTTGAAGTGTTGCGGGATACTATGGTAAAAATTCATAAACTTCACCTCTCCAAAAGCAACCGTGTAGATGAAACGATCGAAGAGATTTTAGCGTTAGCAGAAGCTCGTAGTATTAAAAACAGTGCTCAGGATCAAGGGGTTGCGATTGATGTTGTGAGCCCAAACTACCGAAGTGCCTCCAATATTGTGACCGATTTACCGAGTTCGTTTCGTCTATTAGCCCTTGATGGGATCAATAACCCTCAAAATTTGGGGATGATTATCCGATCCGCAGCGGCGAGTCGGATTGATGGGATCGTATTACCTCGTCGCAACAGTACAAAACTCTCTCCATTGGTTATGAAAGCCTCAGCGGGGACACTATTTAAAATACCAATCTATTACTGTGAAGATTTGAGTGAGATTCTGATGCTGAGTGATGTGGCGATTATCACCCTCTCGTCTCACGCCAAAGATGATATCCATTCGCTAAAAATTCCAGATCGTACTATTTTTGTTTTGGGTAATGAAAGTGAAGGGGTAAGCGATGCGGTAATGCGCGCATCGACGCATCAGGTATCAATCCCGATGCATCGGGGAGTTGAGTCCCTCAACGTTGCCGTAACGGCAGGAATCGTTAGTTTTCTACCATAAGGTTATAAGGGCGGCGAATATCTTCGATCACTTCACCGACGCTCATATGGCGGG
>JACXUE010000210.1 GCA_014764075.1 Sulfuricurvum sp. | reverse complement strand
GCTTCGAGTTTGGCAAAATCGAGAATCGTGTTGACGAGGTTCAAAAGGTTATTGCCGGCAACCCCGATTTTTTCGACATAAGACTTGAGATTCTCGGGCAGATTCGGGTTCATCCTCAAAATCTGCGAAAATCCGATAATCGCGTTGAGAGGGGTTCGAAGCTCATGGGACATGTTTGCCAAAAACATATCTTTGGACTGACTCGCCCGTTCGACCTGATTGACCAGCGTGATCAATGCCGCTTCCCGCTCTTTGTTGCTGACTTTTTGTTTCACCACTTCGAGCAAAATTTTGACGATCTCCGTCATATAAACCTTGTTAGGGATCTCTTTGATCTTCACGGCAATATTAATCCGATCTTCTTTGAGGAGAATTTTGTGATAGATGTCGTAATCCCTGTGGATATCCGATTCACCCGAGCCGATGTACATATCCTCGATACACCATCCAAGCGTTTTGAGAAGCTCCGATTCCAAACGCTTATGAATCCCCGCTTCGCCCATCCCCTCATCCTCCATCTCTCGATCGTGTATCACATGGATACACGCTTGTAAAAACTCGATTCCCGAATGGACTCCCAAAAACGAGGTCGTCGAAATATCATTCAACGGTTTATCGATGACCGAGTAGAGTGTTTTCGAAAGGACTTTAATCTCTTCGGACACCTTTGCACGTTTCTTCAACGGTGCCTCAACGAGGAGATGTAGCAGTTGATGATAGTCATGATGGAGAGAGCCGATTGCGTCCAAATCGATCCCGAAACTCTCAGCCAGCTCCTTTTTGCTCTCCAAATCGCTCAAAACATGGGTAAAAGGGCATTGCTCCTCCTCATGAAAAAGAACCTCCCCCGACTCCATAAAATGATCCACCTTTTTCTGGCTCTGTTTATGGATCATCAACGACGCGAACAGCTTGTCAAAAAGTCCCAAAAGCTCATTCTCTTGCTTCATCTCATCATTGTAATGCCTATAGCTCTCTTTGTAACTCTCCTGCATAATCTGCTCGGAGATTCGGATCATTTTGAGGATGATAGAGAGATCGGAATGAACCTGGGTATTTACCGACGAGAGATCGATAATGATTTCACTTAGAATGTCGAATCCTCGGCTCAACTGTACCGAGCTCAGCCCCAGCGCGATATGAACCTCTCCGATTTGTCGGGTACGATCATACATCCTCTCATTGAGCGGATGGATAAAGAGGGAACTGAAATACTCGCTAAACATTCGTACTAAACGGGGAATGTCGACTGAGGAGAGCATATTGGCATAGAGTGGATCTTTAATAAGATAGTGTGTGTAGAGGCGCTCTGCAATCATTACGCTAAAGGAGTGGATGTAGCTCCCCACCTTTTCACGCCGTTCCATCTGCTCATTCGAAAATCCGAATGTCTCCAAGAGCATCGATAGGGTTACGGGTCGATACATCAATCAGCCCCCAAATACGGATCCAAAACCGCTTTCATCTCATCCATATCGATCGGTTTTGAAATATAGCACTCAAATCCGTGAAGCAATAATTTCTCCTTATCCCCACTTATCGCGAATGCCGTTACGCAAATTATCGGAATTTGAAGCCCCAATTTCTTGACTTCACTCACTAGCTCATACCCGTTCATGAG
>JACXUE010000209.1 GCA_014764075.1 Sulfuricurvum sp. | reverse complement strand
CGCTCATCTGCTCGGCAATTTATCAAAGACACGTTTATCAGTACTCTCTTAACAATCATCTTCGGATCACTTGTTGTCTGGGGAGTCGCATCCATCATCGCTTCCAGTTCGTTGTGGTGGCTATGGAGTTTTGCTTTTGTCATGGCGGTCGTAATTGCGATCAATATGTTTTTTCCCACCATTCGAGCCCTCTTTTTCGACAAAGTAACGCCTCTCGAAGATGGTTCGCTGCGTGAAAAGATTGAAGAGCTGATGGCTAAAACAGGATTTCAAAGCAGCGGCGTGTTCGTGAGCGATGCGAGCAAACGGGATGCACGCCTCAACGCCTATTTTGGCGGTTTGGGCAAATCCAAACGGGTGGTACTGTTTGATACATTGATCCAAAAATTGACCCCTTCGGAGTTAGTGGCGGTATTGGGGCATGAATTGGGACATTTCTCGCACGGCGATTTGTACAAAAATATCGCGATGGTGGGGGCAATGCTCTTTGGAATGTTTGCGCTCTTTGGCAATCTTCCCGAAACCCTCTATATGGAACTGGGAGTTGCTCAAAGTCCTCAAGTGGTAATGATGCTCTTTATTCTCCTCCTTCCGGTCGTGAGTTTTTTCATTATGCCGCTGTTTGGGATAATGAGTAGACACAACGAATACGAAGCGGATCGTACGGGTTCTGAACTTGGCGGCGCGGAACATTTGGTCAATGCTCTCAAAAAGCTGGTTGCCGAAAACAAAAGTTTCCCCCTATCGCATCCGATATACCGATTTTTTCACACAACCCACCCTCCAGTTATCGATCGTCTTCGTGCGTTAGGATATGATATCCGGGTTAATGCGTATGAGGGATATGCCGATCCATGCCCCGAAGACTAAAAGAGCTTCATGAAGAGATTACGCGCACACTTAGCGGTATTGTCGAATCTCCCCGCCGTGAGGCGGAACTCCTCCTGATCGCCTATTTAGGGAAAGATCAGCTCTATTTTATTACTCACCAAGATGAGATGATGGATGAGAATGATCCGAGACTACTGGAGTGGGTGTCAAAGCGTTCCGCGAATGTTCCCTTGGAGTATCTCACCAACCGCGTCAGTTTCTACTCCAAAGAGTTTTATATCGATGAGGGGGCGCTGATCCCCCGTCCCGAAACGGAGCTATTGATTGATAAAGTTCTTTCGTGTGTTTCCGCGCAGCAAGCGATCACCATTGTCGAAGTGGGGGTAGGAAGCGGTATTATTTCTATTATGCTGGCTTTGCATCTCCCTAACGCCCGTTTGATCGCGGTCGATATCTCTCCTAAAGCATTGGCGGTGGCGAGACGTAATATCGAAACGTTCGGATTAACGGATCGGATCGAATTGCGTGAAGGGGATTTACTTTCGTGTGTGGATGAAAAAATCGATCTATTGGTCTCCAACCCCCCTTATATTGCTCATGACGCACCGTTAGAGAGTAATCTCTCCTACGAGCCGCAGAACGCTTTGTTCGGCGGTGAGATCGGTGATGAGATTATCCGCAGACTTTTGGATGAAGTATATGAGCGTCGTATTCCGATCTTTGCGTGTGAGATGGGGTACGATCACCGCAATAAGGTGCAGGAATATCTCAATCCTTTTGCGATACAATCGTTGGA
>JACXUE010000208.1 GCA_014764075.1 Sulfuricurvum sp. | reverse complement strand
CGTTGAAAATACTCCATCGGTCGTTGTCGAATTGTCATAACTGTCCAATGTGGTAAATCCGCTAAAAAATTTCTCCGAAGCCTCTTTGTCTTCATTGAATTTGGTGGTAAAGGTGGAGGTGTTAAAAGTCATAACCCCAGTTTGGCTCAAATCAATTCCAAATTGACCTAGAGACAAACCTGAATCATTGATAGACGTTAAGATTTTGGTTATTTCTCTGCGAATCGAATTAATGGTGCTGTCTCCATTGAAAATACCGACCGTTCCCGCTTCAGTATCGGAGGTAGTCATATTATTGATTTCACTCATCAAAGAGTTGTAATTGCTGACAAACATACTCAACTCATCGCTGATAGCAGTAACGTCTTGGGAGATGGAGATATTTGCTGAACTGGTTGTTTCTCCTAAAAGATTGATCGTTACCCCAGTAATGATATCGTCGATTTCATTAGAGCTTCGAGAAATTGTAACTCCATTGTATTTGAACGAGGCATTTTTGGCTGCTTGAAGCTCTTGCATTCCGGTTGGATTGGTCGTTCCATCATAGGCCAAAAGCTCAGATTTGAGTGCTCCCCCTGAAGAATCCGCGATGCTAATGACTTGATCCTCTCCGGTTTCTACCGAGGTTAAAACAAGCCGATAATCATTTTCTCCAACTTGCAGTGTTGATGCTTTGACGCTGGCGCCGGCAATAGAGTTGATGGACTCACTCAAAGAACTCAGTGTGGTCGACGATGTGTAATTAATTTCATAATCGGTCCCATCAATGGAGAGTGTCATGGTTCCTGATCCGGTTGCAATAGTCGAACTTGTCGATGCAAATTGACCCGATTCTTTTACATTTTGTTGGGCTAGTACTATATCGGAAATTGAGAACGATTGGATGGCAACACCCGAATCTGCAGTTACACTAACAGAGCTGTTTGACCCCGATACACTCCGTTTTTGGTATAGAGTATCATCATCAAGTGCTGAAACGCTCCCCTGAAAACTTGTCATTAGACTTCTTAAAAGATCCAATGCGCTACTCTTTTGTTGCTGAAGGGCAATTTTATTGGTAATCGGAGTGATACTTAATGTTTCGTCATTCTTTTTTAATTTTTCAATGACATCAGCGGTTAACACTCCTGATCCGAGTCCGAGTGAATTAATCGTACCAGCCATAACAAATCCTTTAGATTTTTATTGCGACGCTCTTTGAAAAATTCCGAATGAGCTACGCTACCACTGGATTTCCTTCGGCAGGAGACCCATGTTTTTATCTGAGTATATATCGACCAAATTGATCAAATCTTTAGTGCACCTTTACAAGCAAAAAGAGTTCCGTTACCGTTTTTTGGTGATTCCAAACCGCTTAGGACGCAGAGTAATTTCACTCATTGTGATCCCCTTGCGTCGTGATAAAAGATAGATGATTGTTTCAGCGATATCGGATGCAAAGAGTTTGGTATCATCACTCTCGCCAACTCCAAAACGGAGTTGATCAAAAAACGCTGTATCGGTCATATCAGGATTGATGGTGATAACCCCAACACCACTTGTTCGCACCTCTTCAAACAGTGAATGTCCAAATGCACGTAATCCTGATTTGGTCGCACTGTATAGGGCTGAGAATTTTGAGCTTCGGGTTGCCTCGATGCTGGTGAT
>JACXUE010000048.1 GCA_014764075.1 Sulfuricurvum sp. | reverse complement strand
TTCTAAAGCGTCCGCTTTTGCTTCATCCAATGTAGCACCCAATTTTACAGTCGTTTTTGTACCATCAGCCATCGGAATTTCAGTGTTATAAGGTGTTTTGAACACTTTGTTAACCGTTACTTGTTCTGCATAAGCCGTCTCAAGATCCGCAGTATTTTTGAACATCCAGCGATATGCCGGCATAACTGAACCTGGAACAACGGCAGCAGGATCTTTCATATGGTTTTCGTGCCAGTCTGTTGTACGGTAGTTGCCTACACGCATCAAATCTGGACCAGTACGTTTTGAACCCCAAAGGAATGGGCGATCATATGCATATTCACCGCTCAAGCTGTAGTGACCGTAACGATCGGTTTCCGATTTAAACGGACGAATAAGCTGTGAATGACACGCATTACAACTGTTTTTGATATAAACATGACGACCAGCAAGCTCTAACGTGCTGTAAGGTTTTGTCCCTACAACCGGTTGAGATGCTTGCGCAAAGTTTGGCAAAATTTCAATAAGCCCCGCAAATGCGATGGTAACGAAAACTGCTACCGCGAAAAAGAACGGGTGTTTTTCTAACCAGTGAAACATTTTTTCCCCTCCTTATTAAGCGCCCATCGGCGATGCGTTTTGAAGTTCACTCGCTTCAACACGGCGAGAGCTTGTCATTGTTTTGTACATATTGTACGCGAACAAGAACATGCCGGCGAGGTACAATGTACCACCAACAGCACGGATAGTATAGTATGGGTGTAATACCGTAACGGTATCAATAAATGAGTAAGCAAGGTTACCGAACTCATCGTGCGCACGCCACATCATACCTTGTGTGATACCCGCAATCCACATAGAGGTGAAGTACAATACAACACCGAGTGTTTGGACCCAAAATTGTGTATTCATCAACGATTTAGAGTAAATCTCACGTTTAAATACACGTGGAGCCATATGGAACAACGCTGCCATGATCATGAATGAAACCCATCCAAGAACACCATCATGTACGTGACCGACAATCCAGTCTGTAAAGTGAGCTAAAGCATTGACCGATTTGATCGATTGAATCGGACCCTCAAGTGTAGAGAACATATAGAATGTAGATGCCAAAATCATGAACTTGATCAATGGGCTAGATGCTACTTGTTGCCATTCACCTTTCATGGTCAATAGCATATTGATCGCAGAACCCCATGATGGAAGAATCAACACAACCGAGAATACAGAACCCATGGTTTGCATCCAATCGGGTACAGTCGAGTAAACAAGGTGGTGTCCACCTGCCCAAAGGTAAACAAACATCAATCCCCAGAACGCAAGCAAAGAGAGTTTATACGAATAAACCGCCTGTCCTGATTCTTTTGGCAAAAAGTAGTAGATCATCGCAACGATCGGTACTGTAAATCCAAACGCAACCGCATTGTGTCCATACCACCATTGCACCAACGCATCGTTTGTACCGGAGTACATTGAAACGGAGTGATACCACGCACCGATTCCACCGGAAACAAAATAGGTTGGGATTTCCATATTGTTGAAAAGATACAACATAGCGATACCTAAGAAAGTAGCGATGTAATACCAAATAGAGATGTAGAGTGATTTTTCACGGCGAATACCGATCAAACCAAAAATTGACATCCCAAACAATACCCACACCACTACAACGGCGATATCGATAGGCCATTCAAATTCAGCATACTCTTTTGATGTAGTGATCCCCATCAATAGCGAACCAACAACGGCAACAACTACCAACAAATACAACCAAAAATGAAGTTTACCTATAAACATCAAAAATTTTGATTCTGCCATTGATACCTTGAGTACACGCTGACCAACATAGTACCAAGTAGCCCAAATACCACTGAGTGTAAATCCGAAGATTACCGCGTCGGTGTGCAGTGGACGCAATCGGCTGAAGTTGGTATATTCTGCCAAACCTTCACCCAGCGCAAGATTCACTTGTGGAAATGCCAATTGCCATGCCAAAATAACACCAACCAGCATCCCGACGATACCGAGTAACACAGTTGTCAGCATAAACATCTTCGCAACTGTGTAATCATACTCCAATGGACGATTCTCCATTAACGACCTCCTTAAAGATTCAAAGCATAAGAGCCTATTAGGGCACCTCTAAAAGCTAAAAATGACAGCTTTTAGGGGTACCCTTAACACTTTTGTAACAAAAGTAGGCTAATAAACACCCTAATCATAGCAAGCCGAGTATTTAATGAATCTTAAATTTATAAATGTTTTTAACACTTTTGTAACAAAAGGATATTTTTAAGCTTAAAAAAAGAAATGAGAAAAAAGTGGCAGTTAGATAGATCCTAAGCTTTTTGGGGTCTTAGTGACCCTAAAAATCAGCGCTGAATAAGCTGTAGGAAATCGTTAAAAATGGTACGTGACTCTTTTGGTCCTGGACTTGATTCGGGGTGATGTTGTACCGAATAGACCGGACCTGTTTTATAACGGAGCCCCTCAATAGTGTTATCAAAAAGGTTGACATGGGTAACATCGGCAATCTCACGTACCGATTCGGGAACATTGTAGTTATGATTTTGTGCCGTAATCTCTACCATCCCCGTTTTCATATTTTTAACCGGATGGTTACCGCCATGGTGACCGAATTTGAGTTTATGAGTGTCGTATCCGTGTGCGATCGAAAGAAGCTGATGTCCCAAGCAGATACCGCAAAGGGGAACTTTTTTTGCAATCAGCTTTTTGATCTCAGCTTGCTCTTTTTTCAGCACCAATGGATCTCCCGGACCGTTTGAGAGAAATACACCGTCGATTTCACCGGATTCATAACGTGCGATTAACTCATCACCGTTAAAAGTGTTAGGCAATACCTCTACTTCAAATCCCACCTGGGTGAGCTCATTGAGGATATTGCGTTTCACCCCAAAATCAATCACTGCTAAACGGGCTTTAGGCGCAGGGGCTACGTTATAGCGGAAGTGAAGCGGATCGTATATGCCATCATGATGTTGATACGATATTTTAGTGCTTACCTCTTCGATGTAATTCACCTCTTCGATACGGGGAGAGCTCTCAAGCATTTTCTTGAGCTCTTCTTTGTCACTTACCTGTGTTGAAGCGATCATCATCATCGCCCCCTCGGTTCGAAGCATTTTGGTCAAATACCGAGTATCGATTTCACAGATCCCCATGGTGCCGTTTTTCTCCAAAAAGGTATGAAGTGCTTCTTGGGAGCGGAAGTTTGAGGGGATACTTTGGTATTGGCGTACAATGATCCCTTTGCAATGGGCTTTCGCACTCTCCATATCTTCATCGTTGACTCCGACGTTTCCGATCTCCGGCATCGTAAAGGTAACGAACTGCCCCGCATAGGAAGGGTCGGTAATAATCTCCTGATACCCGCTCATCGAGGTGTTAAAAACTAGCTCCCCTACCGCTGTCGTATCGGCACCAAAACTTTTGGCACAAAGATAGGTGCCGTTTTCGAGATAAATCCACGCATTACGTAACATTATGCCATCCCCCGTCGTACTAGTTCGTCTTTATAAAGCTTTTCATACACAATCTCGTATTCATCGGTTCCTGGAATCAGATTACGTTTATAACTTTTAATTTTTTGGAATACTGCCGACTCAATTTCGCTCGAATCGGCAATCGATTTGGTTATCGCGTCATAGATAATATTTTTGATACGATTTTCACTCACGTCATAATTGATCAAATCTTCTTCATATAGGGCATCAAGAATTTGGTGGGCGATGTCAGAATAGCGATCTTCATACGATAGAACTACTCCGAACTCGGGAGCCAATTTTTTCTTGATCATAAAAAAAAGCTGACGCTCATCGGCAAGATAAAAATCGATTTGTTCCTCGTTGGCATTAACGATCTCTTTAACTTTCTCTTCTAAAGCGATCTCTTTTTTAACGTTAGAGGCCAAAATCGTCTCAGCCTCTTTGGCTGTACTTTCGAGCCCTTTAGTCATAGTGACCAATCCGCTGCGGCTTAGATCGACAGCGATTCGCATCGCGATATGGGGTACGTGTGTCAGTGAAACCTTCATTGCCAGCCCTGAGTGAAATTTTTTGCATTTTAGCCTAAAATACCTCTCAAATCGCTTAGGTGATTCAATCGCTATTTGGTCAGTCTAGGTGGCTCTTTGAGTTTTGCGGTGATTTCAGACCCTTTTTTTGGATCCATTTTTCCTAAAATTTGACCTATTACTTTAGAGTTAAGGGTGCTCAATATTGCCGCTCCATCACTGGGGGGCATTTGTGCGAGGATGTTGGCGGCGGCGGCCGGTTTCATTTTCGAAAACGTTTGGGAAACTTTGTCACTTTTAAGCTGTTTGATCTCATCGAGAACTTTTTTATTCTCTTCCAATATTTTTTTGACCGATGCCTCTTTGGCTTTTATTTCCGCTAATTTCTGATCCACTTTAGCATCTTTGCCTTTGACCATCGCCTCTTTTTTTCGCAACAAATCTTCAGTCGCCCTTTTCAGTGAATCAAGGGCTTGTTTTTGTTCATCGATCCGCTCTAATTCTACTAATAACTCATTTTTGCGATCTTCAAATATTTTGGTACACTCATACGATTTGGTTGCAGGCGCACCGTAGATTAGCACTGTACCAGCCCAAAAAAACCCCACAATTTTTTTCATGCCGTCTCTCTTTTAAAAGTCATTGTGCCGATCTCATCTAAAAATTTTGCCTCTTGAACTTTCAAGCGTTTGAGCTTTTCATTCATCTCGTGCACTTCAAGGTATTTAAACTTTTCATAATCAATCATCGCTGCTTTGAATTTCTCTCTCATGAGCGATTGGTGCTGCTTCGCACTGTTCAACTCAACTTTTGCCGCTTCAATACTTTGATGCTGTACATGGATCATTGCGGCAGCCTGGGCAAAAGCTCCGACAGAACCTTTGTTGGGCAATGCCATACGAGCAAGTTCTTCATAAGCACGATTAAGGTTATCGGAGGCGGCTGATAGAGCGTTATTAGCAGAGATCAAAGAGCGCTCGGCACCGTCCAAAGCCTTTTTTTTGAGCTTAACCAAAGGCTCATAACGAGACTTGCTCATCTAGCGCTCCTTCGTAGATTAGAGGATAATCGTGTCGTTTCGATCCGGAGATGTTGAAATCATACCGATTTTTGTTTGAGTTAACTCTTCCAGTGCACGAAGATACTCTTGTGCCGCAACCGGAAGGTCTTCAAAACGGCGAACCCCCTTGGTTTTATCCCACCCTTTGAATGTTTTATAAACCGGTTTGACATTCTCTAGATCAAGCGGCACATAATCGATCACTTCACCGTTCACTTCATAACCGACACACACGTCGATTGTCTCAAAGCCATCCAATACGTCGAGTTTCATGATAGAGAGCTCATCGCATCCGTTCAAACGGCTCGCATAGCGGCACGCTACCGCGTCAAACCATCCACAACGGCGGGGACGTCCTGTAGTCGTACCGAATTCGTGCCCCGCTTTGCGCAGGCGCCCACCGATCTCTCCGTGATCTTCCGTCGGGAAAGGACCGTTCCCGACGCGGGTGCAATACGCTTTGACGATCCCCGTTACTTTACCGATGTCTTTCGGATTAACCCCAAGACCCGTACACGCACCCGCTGAAATGGTCGATGAGCTGGTGACATACGGATACGTTCCGTGATCGATATCAAGCATCGTCCCCTGCGCCCCTTCGAGAAGGATTTTTTTATCCTCGTCCATCAATTTCCATACCATCTGCGTCGTATTTGCTAAAAACGGTACCAAGGCTTCCGAAAAAGTTGTTAGTTCCGCACTCAATTCTTCTTTGCTTGGCAGTTTAATGTCCAACGCTTGGAAGATTGCGCTGTTTTGCTCAAGATACTCCATAACACGGTTTGCAAGGGCTTCAACGTCGCGCAATTCTCCAAGACGAAATCCGGCGCGGGCAATTTTTTCGCTGTACGCCGGACCAATGCCACGACCCGTCGTACCGATCGCTTTTTCACCGCGCAATTTCTCTTTGGCTTGGTCGATCAGGGTGTGAAACGACAAAATCATGTGTGCCGATTCAGAGACGAACAAACGCCCAAAGAGGTTGTCAAATTGTTTCATCTCTTTGATAAGCGCTTCGGGAGAGACAACGACGCCGTTACCGATGATATTGATCGCTTTAGGGTTCAAAATTCCCGAAGGGATCAAATGAAGGGCATAGGTTTTATCGTCAACAACAATGGTATGACCGGCGTTGTGCCCTCCTTGATATCGGGCAACACAGTCATATTTTTGCGCAAGCAAATCGACGATTTTCCCTTTCCCTTCGTCTCCCCATTGAATACCGACAATCAAATCTGCTTTCATTCGAAAATTCCTTACGTAATTTTTATTTTACACGAGAGTGGAATCCAATCCCATTCTGTAGGCTTGCTGCAGTGGCACTAAAGCTTGCCTTGTTCGAGGTCGACCTCTTCGTTATGTTGAAGCGTGCAATGCGTCAATCAACGCATCGGTGTAAATGGCGAAACCGACCGAAACGGTCTCTTCGCTTTTGTAGCGTCCGCCCATAGCATACACTTCATTCGCCTCAATGACACGAAAAAAAAGCTCATCATAATAGAGCATTTTAGCGTAATAAAGAGGTGCAATCACCACGTTCGGATATTCCAATCCCTCGCATATCTCTTTGATCTTTAACAGCTCCGGTTTAATCGCATCGGGGACAGCCGCTGCAACGGCATCGATCTCGTTAACATGTTGCATATAGACCAAACGGGTCAACCAATCAATGTTAAGTGACAAAAATTTCTCGATGTTTACATAACGAAAATCATCCAAACTTAAATCCAGCATTTCACTCAAAAGTCGCGGAATATTGATGTTCGAGATTTGCAGCAATGGTGCAATCTCCAATTCCTTCAAAATCCGTGTCGCTTGAGAGAGGGCAACCGATAAATTCGGCTCATCGATAATCTCAACACCGATTTGGTACTGTTCGTTGGCAGGATAACGGTAGACCGGCTGGATGTAGAACCATTTTTTGTGCTCCGTGTTGCCGCCGAGACGTTTGTTAAGTATCCGTACAACGTCGATCGTCGAATCGGCACGGAGACTGATTGGATGATTTTCACTGTCGTTGACGCGGATAAGTTCGCGCTGATCACACACACTCATGTGTTGATGGTACGAAAACAAAGGGGTAATAATCTCCTCAAATCCCGCATCGCTCAACAGTGCGCTCGCTTTTGCTTCGATGATCCGTTTTATTTTCGCAGCCCCAGCAAAATAGAGCTTTGAGCCCTCAGGAATTTCGTGTTCAAATACCATAGACTAAAGTCCGAAATAAACGGTATTAAAGATATAGTTCGCCGAACCATCATAAGGACGACGACCCATTTTGGCCAATGCCAGTTCAACACTGTTCACTACCCACGCTGCTTCGTATACCGAAATCAATCCCATATGATTAATACGGAAAATGAGCTCTTTAATGTGGTCCTGACCACCGGCAACATTAACACCGTACTCTTTTTTGAGAATCGAACGGATTGTTTTTGCTTCCGGATCGTCTACCGTCGTCATCGAATCAGCCGGACGCACAGGATAAATATGCAATCCAATCGCTTCCATCGCCGCACGAGTTGCTTTCGCACGAACCGCCGTCTCAGCGTAGAGTTTATCAAGCCCGCCTTCAACCTTGATACGGCTTAGTACACTTTCCAACCCGATAACAAGGGTTGTAGCCGCTGTCCAAGCCGTTGTGTTTTTACGCTGATTTTTAATTTCGGTGGCAAGATTAAAATAATACCCTTTGCCGCTTCCGATTTTTTCAATCGCCGCGTTGGAGAGACCCATAATCGCAAGCCCAGGCGGAAGCATCAACGCTTTTTGGCTCCCTGAAATTAAACAGTCGATATGGGTAACGTCGATTTTCTCAACACCTACCGCCGTGATACCATCGGCAATCACCATGATGGCTGGATTATGCGCTTTGACTGCTGATGCAATCGCTTCAACACTGTGGCGCAAACCGCCGGCACTTTCACAAATTTGGATTGCAATTGCATCGATATCCGGATTAGCGTTAAGTGCCGCTTGAACCTCTTCTACCGTAGCGGGAGTATCCCATTCGTGTTTGATCTCCACATTGGCGATCCCGTGAGCTACTGCGATTTTCCCGAAACGTTCACCGAATTTTCCCGAATTGATTGAGAGAAGCTTCGAATGCGCTAAGTTAATTACCGCGCCTTCCATCGCACCGGTTCCTGAGGATGCCAACATCAACACCTCATCCATACCGAGGAGTTCAAATAACAGTGTGCGGGTCCGTTCAAAAATCGCTTCAAATTCCGGCGTACGGTGGTGAAGAGTCTCCCCTGCCATCGCAATGCGAACCGATTCTGGAACTGGAGTAGGACCTGGTGTAAAAAGTAACATA
>JACXUE010000207.1 GCA_014764075.1 Sulfuricurvum sp. | reverse complement strand
CTTTAATTTGATATGTACTCTAGTTAATTCTGATCGAGGATTTGAAGTAAAATGATGGGTTGTGCAAGAGGTCTATTGAAATTCTATAAGTGAGAATACTCATCCTAAAAAAAGCTCAAAGATTTGAAGCTTAAAACTCCTTACGCTACACTGCTTGAAAGGTTTGATTCAAGTGCTAAACTTTATAAAGAAAATCCATACCTCAAGTTGAGGGGACTAAACAATTCGCTCTCTCGATTAGATGTGGGAAAAGAGTACCTTTCAAATCTGTGGGTGCAATTTACAGAAAATATTTTACGCTACCGTCTGAACAGATATGATATAATCGTGTATTAAACTATCTAATGGAGGAGAATCGGATGTTTGTACACAACCATAACCTACAGAACGAACCAAAACGTTTTGGATGGGTATCAGCGACAAAAATGGCGGTTGCGGGGGTACTTTCTACTCTCTTATTGGTTGGATGCGGAGGTGGAGGAGGTGACGATAAAGCCTCCTCTACCAACGTACCGACACTTAGTTATACGGTCAATGTTGCCGATGATCCAATCGTGGGTGCACGTGTAAGCGCCCCTGAGTGTGCTAAATTTATCGACAACGAAAATGGTAGTTACATCCTCCAAGAGTGTATTGCTAAACCCTCTACCATCACAGCCGTCGGCGGATCGTTTGATATGAATGGGGCAACCATATATCAAACGGCTCCACTGATTCTCAAAACCTCCCAACTCGATGGCAATGCGAGCTTTGTTGTCACTCCACTAACCACCCTTGCTTCTCAAGAGGATAATTTAAGTGCTTTGGCATCGGCATTGGGTATTTCAGAAGCCGATCTTTTCCTCGATAGAACAGAGCATAGAGCCAAAATGCGTGAAATCAATGCCATACTCAATGCTGCGCGAAGCGCCGGTATCACCAAATACGAAGCGTTTGTCGCCGAATTTAAAAACCAGATCAAAAATGGACACGGAATCTCAGCCGCGAAAAAATATATGATCGACAATTTAGAAACGTATCGCAATAAGTTCGGGGTGGTATTCGGCGGATTTATCAGCGATTTAAACGATACAACCCCTACCGTTACCACAGGGAAAGTCCGTTTGGGTGGGTTTGTCTACGATGCAGCCATCCCTAATGCGACCATTACGATATTAGACGGTAACCGCACAGTTGCAACCGGTACTTCTGATTCCAATGGGCGCTACAGTATCGAGATCGATGCCACTGAATTGGAAACCTCAAAAGTCTTAAAATTCCAAGCCGTTTCAGGGACAACAAGACTGATTGCTTACGTAACTACCGATGAGCTCAAAGCAGGTAATATCGGTTATCGTATTTCCAGTGGTACGGTCGAAGATCTCGTCATCTCCAATGTCACAACGGCAAAAGCGGTTTTGGTTGACAAAATTGATCCTTTGGCAAAATCAAACGCCACATCCATGGTGGAGGTGAAACTGATTGTTGAATCAATGTACGCAACCGATATTCTCAATATCGCTTCAAGCATCAAAGCGGTCGTCGATTATAATGCCAGTATGAACCAATCCGATACCTTGGCTCTCGCTCAAGCAATCGCGGCAGAAGAACAAGATGCAAATACGAGCTATACCGATGAAGTCAGACGTGATCCGATCCTCAGTGATCAGCTCAACTCAACCACACCAAAT
>JACXUE010000047.1 GCA_014764075.1 Sulfuricurvum sp. | reverse complement strand
AAAGAAAACTATATTGCGTATATTCGTCAATTGATCGATGAGCGAAAAGTGTATCCGAAAAACGCAAAACGGCTAAAGCAGATGGGTACAGTAACGGTAAGATTCAAAGTAATAGATGATGGAACCATAAAAAACGTCTCTGTTATCGATTCATCGGGCTTTGAGCTGTTGGATCAATCAGCAAAAGAGCTGCTGGAAAATATTGGTCGCTTCAGAGCTATACCAAAAGAGTTAGAGGATGAGCTGATCGATTTGACTTTACCTATCGAGTACACGCTCAGGTAAATCGTTAAGATCGTTTTAATATGATATTGATTATTATTTTGTAAATTTTAGATGGCTATGACTTCAGAGTTAAGGATAAATGATGACAACGCCTACAATGACCCTGCTTAGTGCCTGCTCTAAAGGTCGTCGCGTAAAAGTTGCTAAGATTAAAGCAACCGGTCCGTTGAAACAGAGGTTGATCTCCTTTGGATTGATGAAAGGGGCGGAGGTTTTTATGCTTGAATGTGCGTTGAATAACAGTACGTACGAAATTAAAGTGGGGAACGTCTCATTGGCGTTGCGCCGCGAAGAAGCTGAATTAATCGAGGTGTCTGATGTCGACTAAAAAAATCACCGTTGCGCTAGTTGGTCAGCCTAATGTGGGTAAAAGTATGCTCATTAACTCCATTGGAAATGCGAGGTTGCATGTTGGAAATTTCACTGGTGTGACGGTTGAAAAAACTGTTGTAACGTTTGAATATAATGGGTATGAGTTTAGTGTCGTCGATTTACCAGGAACTTATGCGTTTACCGATTACTCAATTGAAGAGAGGGTAACGCACGATTATTTGTGTAACGAAGAGTATGATCTGATTATCAATGTCCTCGATTCCACCAATATGGAGAAAAATCTTCAGTTATCCGCTGAATTGATGACGATGAACAAAAAGATAGTGATTGCTCTTAATATGAGTGCATAAGTTCAAAGCATCGATCTCCAATCGTAATATCGCCATCAATTTGCTCCAAAAAGAGCAGAAAACCTATCGTGTTTTACACGATAATCCGCTTTGGACAGAGCTACAGCCGATGCTGATCGAGGCGGATCGCCATGTATTGCTCCATCACGATACCGATGATATGAAAGAGGCACTAGCTGAGGAATATCTTTCGTTTAACCGAGGGATAATAGCCGAAGCGGTGAAAGTGAGACCAAAAGCGCCGGAGAAAAAATCGACAACTGAAAAAATCGACAGTATCCTGATTCATCCGATCTTTGGTATCCCGATTTTCCTCTTTTTTATGTGGGGGTTGTTTCAACTGACGTTTGAGATCGGCTCGATCCCGATGGATTGGATCGATGCTTTTTTTGTTTGGTTTGGCGAGATTGTAGGCGGTACGATTGCGAATGATGAGATCCGCTCTCTTATCGTTGATGGGGTGATTGCAGGGGTTGGGGCGGTTGTTCTTTTTGTCCCCAATATCGTGATCTTGTTTGTCGGAATTGCACTGCTCGAATCGACGGGGTATATGTCTCGGGTCGCGTTTTTGCTCGATGGGTTTTTCCACAAATTCGGTCTTCACGGTCAATCGTTTATCCCATTGGTATCGGGATTTGGGTGTTCGATTCCGGCGTACATGTCGGCACGAATTCTTAAAAACGACCGTGACCGTCTTTTGACGCTGTTTGTCATTGGGTTTATGAGCTGCGGTGCGAGGCTCCCTGTTTATGTTCTCTTTACGGGGGCTTTTTTCGCTCCGGAGATGGCAGGGAATGTATTGTTCGGCATCTATATACTCGGTGCGATGATCGGGTTGATAGCGGCAAAAATATTGAAACTCACCGCTTTCAAAGGGATCGATGAACCGTTCGTTATGGAGATGCCCAAATATCGTCTCCCCTCGGTGAAACTGATTTGGCACACCGTCGTAACAAAAACAATGATGTATATGAAAAAAGCGGGGACGTTTATCGCCGCTGCATCGATGTTGGTGTGGTTTTTGAGTACCTATCCCAAAAATTGCTCTTTGGATGAACTGTTTGGAGCTAAAATAGAAGCGGCCGTTACGGAAGAAGAGAAAAAGAGTTTCGAAAATCAGCTCGCCGAAGCACAACTTTCTCAAAGCTTTTTGGGCCAGATCGGTCATGCGATCGAACCGGCGTTTGCACCGCTTGGCTTTGACTGGAAAATGGCGGTTGCGCTCCAAACAGGATTGGCGGCAAAAGAAGTTGTCGTTTCGACGATGGGAGTTTTGTATTCGCTCGGGAGCGATATGACCGAAGAGGATAGCTCGTTGTTAAAAACCATCGGAGCTCAGATTCCGTTCGCTTCGGCAGTGGCATTTATCGTCGTGATTATGACTTATCTGCCGTGTTTGGCGGCATCGGTCGTTTTTACCCGTGAAGCAGGCGGCATCAAATATTTCGGATATCTGTTTATCTTTACGACGATTGTGGCGTATTCGCTTGCATTTGTCGCCTATCATGTAGCGTTGTGGCTCAGTTAGGAAATCATTAACTACTCTGCGTTACAATATTTTTATGAGTAGAATATTAATGATTGAAGACGATCTCGAACTTGCCGAGATTCTCACTGAATTTTTAGAACAGTACGATTTCCAAGTGACGACGGAAGATGATCCGTTTAAAGCTCTCAGCATCCTGAAACTCGAAAAATTCGATGCGGTGATCCTCGATTTGACACTGCCGGGGATGGACGGATTAGAGGTGTGCGAGGCGATCCGCGCCCGTCAAAACATCCCGATCATCATCTCCTCGGCACGATCTGATGTTACCGATAAGATCAATGCCCTCGAACTGGGTGCTGATGATTATCTTCCCAAACCTTACGACCCTAGAGAGCTCGAAGCCCGTATCCATTCGGTACTTCGCCGTTACGATGCGGCATTGGTAGCGGCGGCGGAGAACGCGTGCGATTTTAAACTCAACGAATCGGCGATGCAAATCAGCTACAAAGGTAGGATGTTGGAGCTTACCAATGCAGAATATGGGATTTTGGCACACATGATCAAAAAACAGGGGATGGTGGTTTCCAGAGAAGATTTGATTCACAACGTCAGTGCGATCAACGAAGACTCCTCAAACAAAAGTATCGATGTTATGATGGGACGTATCCGAAATAAGCTTGGAGATAAAGGGTTGATCGAATCGATTCGCGGGATTGGTTACAAACTACTCAAATGATCAAAAATAATGCGGTTCTTGCCACCGTGATGTTCGCGCTCGTCGTTACTGTGACGAGCGTAAGCTACACTTTCTACCAGCTCTATGAAACCAACCGCGCGAAACACATCGATAACATTTTTACCAAACACTATCTCATCAGCCAAATTTACCACACTTATCTGATTAAGCAGATTTCCCAACCGATGTTTGAGGCTAATCTTGCCCTCTATGATCTTGAAGAGGTTCTTGATGAAGAAAAATACGAACAAATCATTCGTGACGGAAAAGTTTTAAAAAGTGACGGCAGCTCCGGTGAGATCATAGAGAAGTATTCGCTCACCCAAACACCGTTCGAAACCCATACCTCTCAACAGGTGATCACTTCGATGATCGAATATCAAGGAAAAATCTATTTTTGGGTCGAATCGACGCGACACAGCGTATTGCTTGAAGATTTGAGTATCGAACCTTACCGTTCGATCAATCTTCTCTCTGCCTATGGGACGTTGATGAGTGTTTTGTTGATCTCATTTGCCCTTATCATCTATCGGTTGCGCCCCCTTCGGCGGTTGCGTAAACAGATCGCACGATTTGGGGAAGGGGACATGGGGGTACGGTTCCAGATTGATGGGAGTGACGAGATCGCTTTGATCGCTAATGAGCTTGATACGACCCAAAATAAAATCCGCTCTTTGATCGAGTCGCGCACCCTCTTTTTGCGCAACATCATGCACGAGCTCAAGACGCCGATCGCCAAAGGGCGAATTGCGGCAACGATGTTGGGTGATGAGAAACAGCGTGGGCGTTTTGAGGGAATTTTCGAGCGGCTTGAATCGCTGATCGGGGAGTTTGCGCTGATCGAAGAGATCACCTCTGGGAATCAGTATCATGAGAAAAAAGGGTACAGACTTGTCGATATTATCGACGGTGCGATCGATATGGCGATGGTTGAGTATGAGGCAGTGGAGAGGGAGATTGATAGTTCGGTTAAAGTGGATGTCGATTATCGCCTGTTTGTGACGGCACTCAAAAATTTGATCGATAATGCGATCAAGTATTCTCCTGAGAAAAAGATGAAAATATGGATGGAAGAGGGGGAGATATTTTTTGCCAATATCGGTGAACCGCTCAAAAAACCTCTTGGATATTACATCGAACCTTTTACCAAAGACAACCCGACCAAAGACAGTTTCGGCTTGGGACTCTACATTGTCGATGCGATCTTAAAAGAGCACGATTATGTTTTGGCGTATGAACGTCGAGAAAATATGAATTGTTTTATTTGTGTCCCAGTAAAACCAAAAAGGAAATAGATGAAAAAGATTTTGATTACGAACGATGATGGATACGAATCAGCAGGGCTTTTGGCATTGATCGAAGCCCTCGATGGTTTGGGGCAGATTACCGTCGTTGCCCCCTCAACCGAAAAATCGGCGTGCGGACATTCGCTTACTTTGACACGCCCCTTGAGTTTTATTGGTGTGGGAGATGATTTTTACAAACTTGACGACGGGACGCCGAGTGATTGCGTCTATTTGGCACTGCACTCGATGTTTGATGAACGTAAACCCGATTTGCTCATCAGTGGGATCAACAAAGGCTCTAACATGGGTGAAGATATCACCTACTCGGGAACGGCAGCGGCGGCGATGGAGGCGGTACTGCACAATGTCCCCGCGATTGCCATCTCTCAAGTGATGGATTTCACTCAGCCCGTAGGGGATTTCGCGTTGGCGAAAAAGGCGATTCGCCATTTGGCGCAAAAGGTTTTGGAGGGAAATTTTCCGTTGAAAGAGCGGGAGTTTTTGAACGTCAATGTCCCCCATGATAGTGAAGCATTGGAGTTTGCGGTCACCTATGCGGGATATCGTTATTACGCTAATGATGCCCATCTGCACCGAAACCCTAGGGGGATGGAGTATTATTGGCTCGGTCTTCACCCACTGGAGTTCAAACCGCGAGAGAATCGCAAAGCACTGTGTGATTTTGAGGCGATCGAAGCGGGGAAAGTCTCTCTCACTCCGATCAAACTTGACATGAGTGCCTATAAATCGATGCAAACGTTACGGGAGTGGTTGTGAGACATACCCGCACCCGTCTTGTATTTGGCGAAGAGACGTTTGAGAAGCTCCAAAATGCCCGTATTCTTCTCCTAGGTGTCGGCGGTGTAGGGAGCTTTTGCTTGGACTGTCTCTATCGCTCAGGGATCCGTCACATCACGATCGTCGATTTCGACCGCTATGACCTCACCAACCAAAACCGTCAAATGCACTCGGAGAATCACGAAGGGGAACTCAAAGTTGAAGCACTCAAACAACACTATCCCGAAGTGATCGCTCTTGCCGAGAAAATCACCCCTGAATGGGTCGAGGAGTTTGATTTTGAACCGTACGATCTGATTCTCGATGCGATTGATGATATGCGTGCCAAACTCGCCCTTATCCAAAAATGCTATCCCAAACTAATCTCTTCGGTCGGTTCGGCGAAACGGCTTGACCCGACCAAGATCGAGGTGCGCTCCATCTGGAAAACCGAGGGAGATCCGTTTGCCTCCAAAATCCGCAATGAACTGCGCAAACGCAAATTCAAAGGCGATTTTAGCTGTATCTGCTCCACCGAACTCCCCCGTATCAAAGAAAAAGGGAGCTTTGTCGCCGTGACGGGATCGTTCGGTTTGGCGATGTGCTCACTCGCACTTCGTACAATAAGCGATACATAACTGATTCTCCCGTATCCGGAAGATATGGGTAGCTTCAGGGGTTGCAAGGGACATTTGTCCCTGTCACTTTGCGGGCTTTGCCTGAAAAGTGTGTAACATAAGTGGTATAATATCCCCATTATTTGTGTGGAGATAAACGTGGAAAAAAAAGAACCGATGACCAAATACGGGTTTCAGAAACTATCTGATGAACTCAATACCCTGAAAACAATCGATCTTCCGGCAGTCAATGCCGAAATCGACCGTGCCAAAGAGTACGGCGATCTCAAAGAGAATTCCGAATACCATGCCGCACGTGAAAAACAGGCGTTTATCGGAACCCGTATCGCAGAGCTTGGGGATATGATTTCCCGTGCCCAAATCGTCGATCCGAGCGAACTTGAACATGCCCGTGTCAGTTTCGGCTCAACCGTGGTATTGTGCGATTTGGACACTGACAAAGAGGTGACCTATACCATCGTCGGAGGATGCGAGAGCAATCCCGATCGTGGACTGATTTCGTTCAACTCGCCGCTTGCCAAACAGCTTTTGGGACGTGAAGAGGGGGATGAACTCAACGCAAAACTTCCCGGCGGAACCAAAAATTTCGAAGTGGTCGAAGTAAAATATCAGGAGATCATATTTGAAACCCATTAACGTCGGGATTATCGGTGTCAGCGGCTATACGGGAGCCGAGCTGGTCAAAATGCTCATCTTTCATCCGGAATTCAATCTAATCTATTGCGCCAATACGGAGGGGGGGTCGAGCGTAGCGGAACTCCACCCCTCATTGTTGGGTGTATGCGACATTGCGGTAGAAAAGGTTGATATAAAACGAGTTGCCGAGATTTGCGAACTGGTCTTTTTGGCTCTTCCGCATAAAACGGCGATGCAGACGGCGAAAGAGCTTTTGGCAAAAGGGATCAAAATTGTCGATCTCTCCGCCGATTATCGTTTGAATCAGGAGAATTACGAAGCGTTTTACTGTAAACACGAGGATTTGGATAATCTCTCTCATGCGATCTATTCGATCCCCGAACTGCACGGAGAGATTGCCAAAGGTTCGCGCCTGATCGCCAATCCTGGATGTCATGTAACCGCATCTTTGATGGCGTTGGCACCGTTTTTGGATCATATCGATCTCTCCCATCCGATTTTTATCGACTCCAAAACAGGGGTCTCGGGTGCGGGTAAATCACCGAGTAGTACCGTTCACTATGTGAATGTGAACGATAATATCAACTGCTACAACATCATCAAACACCGTCATGCAATCGAGATCGAACAGCACGCGTCGGCGCTGTGTTCAAATGAGGTGAAAGTGACGTTTGTCCCCTCTCTTGTTCCAATGACAAGGGGGATGCTCGCGTGTGTTTATGCAACCCTCAAAGACGATTGTGATGCGATGGAGGTGATGAAAACATTTTACGCCGACAAACCGTTTGTGCGGTTGCGAAACG
This sequence comes from Sulfuricurvum sp., assembly GCA_014764075.1. GTDB lineage: Bacteria > Campylobacterota > Campylobacteria > Campylobacterales > Sulfurimonadaceae > Sulfuricurvum. The sequence continues at coordinate 2,211 of JACXUE010000047.1, read as the reverse complement.
TTCCGCCTCATACCAAAATGACCTCTGGAACCAATTTTGCCGATGTGTTTGCCACACGTCACGGCAATGCGTTAGTAGCGATGTGCGCGATTGACAATCTGATGCGAGGGGCGAGTTCTCAGGCATTGGTAAATGCCAACATTATGATGGGACTGGACGAGAGCCTCGGAATCCCACGCATCGCGTATGTCCCATAATCCTCTTTATTCCGGAGCGATACTGATAGCCGACGCTCACTGCGCCCCGTGGCGCACCGGCTTTATCGATTTCCTCCACTCTATCGAAGCGGGTACCATAAAGACTCCGCAACTCATTTTGATGGGCGATGTACTGGATATGCTCTATGGTCCCATCCCTGCAACGCATCGATACAATCGACAGAGCATTGAGCTGCTAAACCGTCTATCCGCAAAAATCGAGATATTCTATTTGGAGGGAAATCATGATTTTTTACTTGACGCCCTCTTTCCGAATATCCAAGTAGTTCCTCGTGGAGCACAACCGTTAAAACTCTCATTTGAAGGAAAAACCGTTGCCCTTGCTCATGGGGATACCCTTATGGGTTTAGGATATGAGATGTATACGGCTTTGATCCGAAACAAGATGATTTTAGCGTTTCTCAGAGGGATCGATACGATCGGCGGCGGATTTATCGTTCGATGGCTTGAGCGAATGATGAAGCGAAAAAATCATTGTCATCCTATTGCCGCATTTCGTGAACTGATTGATGGACGGATTGCGTCGATGCGGTTGGAGGGGTGTGATGTATTGATCGAGGGGCATTTCCATCAAAATCAGAGTTTTGACATTGACGGTTTAACCTATATTAATCTCGGTGCTTTTGCTTGCAATGAAAGATACTTTACTGTACAATCAAATCCAAAGCAGCCGTTATTGCACGAAGCAGTTTTTCGTAAGGAGCCCCTATGAAGGGACATGGTGATGTTTTAAAAGTCGGTACCAATGAGATGGAGTTGGTCGATTTTCGTATATTTAAGCGTGAAGGCGATGAGATATATGAAGGGATTTACGGGGTAAACGTCTCGAAAGTGCGTGAGATTATCCGTTTTCCGAAATTGACCGAACTTCCCGGAACTCCCGATTTTATCGAAGGTATATTTGATTTGCGCGGTGTTGTGATTCCGGTGGTAAATCTTGCCAAATGGATGGGAATTAAAGAACCTGAAGAGATGGCATCAGAATCACGTGTCATTATTACGGAGTTTAACAATATCCTTATAGGATTTGTCGTCCATGAAGCAAAACGGATTCGTCGAATCAATTGGAAAGATATCGAACCTGCCTCTTTTATCTCCTCACAGGGAGGATTGGACGGTTCCAAAATCACGGGTGTCACCCGAATCGAAGATGATGGGGTGTTGCTTATCCTCGATTTGGAAGGGGTAGTTCAGGAGCTTGGGCTTTATCAACCTTCTCGCGGGACACCGGAAGAGGGAAAATACCACTTTAGCGGGCAAGTTCTTTTATTGGATGACAGTGCTACGGCGCGTCGTATTATCAAAGAGGCGTTGGAACAAATGGGCTTTGATGTAATCGAAGCGACCAATGGACAGCAAGGGCTTAAAATCTTGAACGATCTTTATAATGTCTATGGAAGTGAGATAGGTACCAAACTCCGTCTCATTGCATCGGATATCGAAATGCCGCTCATGGACGGCTTCCATTTTGCCGCCAATGTTAAATCGGATGATCGGTTTAAAATGATTCCGATTGTTTTTAACTCTTCGATCAGTGATCATTTTAGCGAAATTCGTGGAAAAGAGGCTGGCGGAGAGGCGTATTTGGTCAAATTTGATTCGAATTTATTTTATGATGAAGTTGCACGGGTTGTACGCGCACACATTCAATAGGGGTTAGAAGATGGATGAATTTCAAGAGATATTACAAGACTTTTTGATTGAATCGTTTGAGCTGATTGAACAGCTTGACCAAGATTTGGTCGAACTCGAATCCAGACCCAATGATTTGGATTTGCTCAATCGTATTTTTAGGGTTGCTCATACGATTAAAGGGGCTAGTTCATTTTTGAATTTTGATGTTCTGACCCACCTAACTCATCACATGGAAAATCTCCTCAATATGGCGCGTCACGGTGAATTGACTATTGATGCGGATGTTATGGACGTGATTCTCGAATCGATCGATTTGATGAAGGCGTTGCTTGTTCGTATCCGCGATAGCGGAGAGGAT
>JACXUE010000206.1 GCA_014764075.1 Sulfuricurvum sp. | reverse complement strand
TCATAGATCGATTAACGCTCTTCGTAAGAAGCGCCAGCGATCACTTTGCGTGATACAGTGTATGGAATCAACGCAGCTGCGCGTGATCGTTTGATTGCGATCGTAACCATATCTTGATGACGTTTGCAGTTACCTGTCAAACGGCGTGGCATGATTTTGAAACGCTCAGAGAGTGAATATTTCAAAGAAGCTACATCTTTGTAGTCAATGAAATCAACTTTTTGCTCGCAGTATTTGCAATAACGTTTTTTGTATTTTCTTTTTTCTGACATGGTTCTATCCTTGTGCTTATTCTAAAACGGAATTTCGTCTTCGTTAATATCAATCTCGGGGAGATTGTTTTCCGGCATTTTTGCCGGAGCGGGTTTGGAATACGACGGTGGCGGAGTATAAGCCGCTTTGGGAGCATCATAACCCCCGCCGTAGCTGTTGTTTCCGGCATTGCTGTATTCGTTATAACCGCCCTGAGAACCACCCTCGCCGCGTGAATCGAGCATTTGCATCGTTTCGACGATTACGGAGTGTTTTGAGCGCTTTTGACCGTTTGTTTGGTCAACCCATTGTTCAAAACTGAGTCGTCCCTCGACTAGGATTTTAGATCCCTTGCGAAGGTATTGGTTGGCTACTTCACCTGAGCGTCCGAAAAAAGTGATGTCAACAAAACATGTCTCCTCTTTTTTCTCACCGTTAAGCGTGAACTTACGGCTGGTAGCAATTGCGGTTTTGGCAATCGCCGAACCGTTTTGCGAATAGCGAAGTTCGATATCGCGGGTAAGATTTCCAACCAAAATGACTTTGTTATACATAGGTTTTCCTTAAAGGGCTTAAGAGGCTGCTTCTTCTTTTTTCTCAGCAACAGCAGCAGGTTTTTTGATTTTTTCAACCATACCGTTCCATGCTGCGATTTCACGTTTTGTATCGTACTTAATCGTTACGAAACGCAAAATTTCCTCCCGTTTGAAGCGATTACTTCTTCAACGAGAGCGATGGTGTTTTTAATCTCTTCTTCTGTAAGAGTAGGTTTTACGATTACTAAGTTTTCGTAATATCTCATAGCGTATGTCTCCTTATGGTGTTCGCCCCTTATGGTATTAATACAGCACGACAATCGTGTTGCAAAGAGCAAGGAACGCACGGATTATACTAAAAATCCGCTTAATTTAAGTTTTAGTTATAGAATAGATTGTAATTTTAGAAGGGCGGAGAGAAGCAATGATTCTTGATCCGGATAGCCGGTAGATTTCATCTTCAGCTCGGTATCGAGGAGGAGATTGATTCCCCGTTTATACCCCTCTGGAGAGATTTTGATCGAGAGGGCAGCGCGTTCTTTTTCGACGAATCCGGGGAGTTTGTACCCAAGCACTATAGCCGAATCGGCGACGCCGTGAAGCTTGATCGCGGAGTTGAATAGGTACAGCTGCGTCAGGAAGCCGCTGATTGCGGCAAGAATTTGGATCTCATTTTCCCCCGATTGGAGGAGGTGGCGCAATGATGGGAGGAACTCTTTTTTCTCAATAACACGGGCGATGAAGTGGTCGAGTTTGATTTCGCTCAGACCGAAAACGTGCTCATCGATCTCTTTCATCCCGATGGGTTTGCCCAAAATGGAGAGTTTGGATAGTTCATTGCAGGCTAGAGAAAGATCGTTGTTATGGATGTCGAGGAGGTGAAACGCCGCTTGGTTATCGAGTTGAATCCCTAAACTTTGCGCTTCTTGCATCACGATAGCGCGCGCTTCAGCGGCAAAAGGGTGGAAGAAACGAACCGATCCCGTATGAGAGCCTTTGAACGCGGTGTCGGCTCCTTTGACATCCTCTCCGTAGTAGCAGTAGATAAAGATGTTGTCATTGTTTTTTCCGACGAGTTCCACGAGGGTGTCGAGTTCGGCTTTGGGGAGCTTTTTTTCGTGTTTGACGATCAGGAGGTTTTGGTCGCCAAAAAGGGAGCCTTGGGAGAGGTGGGCTTTAGCGGTATTGAAATCGTACTCGTCATGATAAAGGCTCAGTACCGATGCCCCTTCGATTTGGGCAAGTCGGTGGGCGTAGCGGTCGATGAGAAAGTGGCTTTCGCCGAAGAGTGCCATGGCACGGGGAGCACTATTGTTTTGAAGATGACGATCAAGATCCTGCCGATTCATCGGACTCCTTTTTAATATGACGTACAAACGACGCGGTGATTTTTGCGGTAGCGAGGTTGGAACTCTCGATTTTGACGATGATATCGTCAAAAAGCATTAATCCAAATTGAGAGTTTACGGCAACTTTTGCCCCTGTAATGACATCATGGATTTCTGCGATATACGGCTCTTCGGCACGCATGATACGGGCTTTAAACTCCTGACCGATGACGGTTGTCGCCCAACGGGCAAATTTTCGCTCTTGGAAGCGGATTTCGATATCGCTCGCTTCACGCTCTTTTTCGCTGATGGAGGTGCAAAGGGACTCGATGTTTCGCAATACGTACGAACCCTCTTCGCTATTTCCCGCTTGGATAGCCTTGAGGAGGCGGTGGACGATCAGGTCGCTGTAGCGGCGGATCGGAGAGGTAAAGTGGGTGTAGCGATCAAATCCGAGACCAAAGTGTCCCATATTATACGGAGCATAGCGTGCCTGCATCTGAGCGCGGATGATGAGAGTATCCACTTCGCTCAC
>JACXUE010000205.1 GCA_014764075.1 Sulfuricurvum sp. | reverse complement strand
ATTATCCGTATGATCGCAAGAGTGGGGATGGATGAGGGTGTTTTGAGAGAGGTGTGTCAGCGTTTAACACAGATTAGGGTAAAATAGCCAAATGAAACCTATTGTGATCGATCGGCTCAAAATAACCCGTGACAAAAAGGTTTTGGTGGATATTCAAATGCAGATCCATCACTCTTTGGCGTTGGTTGGAGAGAGCGGCAGCGGTAAATCGCTCACATTGAAAGCCTTTTTGGGACTTTTGGATCCGATGTTGAAGCTTCATTTTGATAAAGAGTGTGATTTTGAGTGGAGAGCGGGGAAAAGTGTTTCATTGGTTCCCCAAAACCCTTTTACGGCACTTTCGCCTTTGACAAGGATCAAAAATCAGCTTTTTTTTGATCGCGCTCGGGCAATCGAGCTGTTTGAGCTGTTGGGATTGGATGAGAAATTGTTGGATCGTTTCCCTCCTGAACTCTCGGGTGGTCAGTTACAGCGTGTAGTCGTCGCGATCGCTTTAGGAACGGAACCGCAACTGTTATTGCTGGATGAGCCGACGACGGCGCTGGATCCTGTATCAAAAGAGGCTATGTTGGCTTTGTTGAAGAATCTGCAGCGGAAAATGGGATTTAAAATGTTGTTTGTGACCCACGATATTGGGGTGGCATCGGCGTTATGCGATGATATTTGTGTTTTGAAAGAAGGATCGATTATTGAGCGAGGGAAGCTTGAGGATGTGATCCGTTTCCCACACGAGTCTTATACCAAGGCCTTGATTGAGGCGGAATTTAAAACCAGAGGATTTAGATATTGATCGAATCATACGAAAAAGTATCGTTAGGGACTAGACTCAAAAAATATTTTTACATTGCGATCGGAATCGGGGTGATGGTTCCTGTTCTTTTTTTGGGGTATTTGATCTATACTTTTGAGTACGAGACCCAAAAACTGATCCAGTATCAACCTCGCTTGACAACGGAAGTGTATGATCGACAAGGGAATAAGATCGCCAATTTATTCAGCAATGAACACCGATATTATGTATCATACAAAAACATTCCTCCTCGTTTGATCGAGGCGTTGTTGGCGATTGAGGATACGATGTTTTTTGAACATCACGGGATCAATCCCGATGCGATCATGCGGGCGATTATCAAAGATCTCAGTGTCGGAAAACTCAAAGAGGGGGCGAGTACGATCACGCAGCAGCTCGTTAAAAACACCCTTTTGAACCGTGAGAAAAAGTTTTCACGAAAGTTTAAAGAGGTTCTTTACTCCATCCGTATTGAACAGGAGCTCTCCAAAGAGCAGATTTTGGAGCGCTATTTTAATGAAATCTATCTAGGGCACGGTTACTATGGGATCAAGACGGCTGCCGATGGCTATTTTCGTAAACCTCTTAAAGAGTTGACCCTCAAAGAGATGGCGATGTTGGTAGGACTCCCGAAGGCACCAAATTTTTATTCTCCGACTCGCAACTACGAACTCTCTTTGGGTCGGGCTAACCGTGTTATCGGTCGGATGTACGAGTTGGGATGGATCGATCAATCTACCTATGACAAAGCGACGCAGGAACGCCCAAAGGTCTATAACGATACCTTGAGCAAAAACTCCGGTCCCTATATTATCGATGAAGTTATGCGCCAGCTCGGTGACGCATTTCCCGATATTCGCAGCGGCGGATACAAAATCTATACGACGATCGATATGAGATTGCAAGAAGCAGG
>JACXUE010000046.1 GCA_014764075.1 Sulfuricurvum sp. | reverse complement strand
GACGTGTCGAAGCCGCTTCGGTAACGCTCAAAATCGAAGCGACCGATAACAGTTTGTGGGGTCTGTTTATGGGGAATACCTATAACGAAGAGTTCACTTTGGTGATCGATCAACGTCGTCCGATAGTATCGATTGTTGCCAATTCGTATAAAATCCAAAAAGGGGGATCGGCAATCGTTATATTCAAAGCAGAAGATGCCCACATGAAAAACGTGACGATCGAGACCAATTTCGGCAAAACGTTTATCGCGCAGCCGTTTATGAAAGAGGGGTACTATGCGTCATTACTCGCTTGGCCAGTACAGGAGCAAACCTTTAGTGCTGTCGTTGTAGCACGTGATTACGCTGGAAATGAGACAAAAAGCACTATCCCTCTCCGTCTGAAAGATCATGCCTATCGTGTCTCTAAGATCGAACTCAGCGATGCGTTTTTGAATGGTAAAATTGCCGAACTTGCGAATGTTTATGAACAAACGGCAGGGGTAGACGATCGATTGGAACAATTTAAAATCATCAACGAAAAAGTGCGTGCGGAGAATGAGAAAGTGATCCATGAAATCACCTCTAAAGTTTCTAAAAACATGATTACCGACTTTAATCCCGCGCCGTTTTATCCTCTTGTAAACGGGCAAAAAGTAGCCGATTTCGGAGATCACCGTATCTATAGCTATAAAGGGCAGCAAAATATTTCGAATGCGTATCACATGGGGCTTGATTTGGCGAGTGTCGCCAAGGGACCGATTACATCATCCAACGGCGGTAAGGTTGTTTTCTCTCAAGAGAACGGGATTTACGGTAATTTACCGATTATTGATCATGGATTCGGATTGTATACTCTATATGGACATTGTTCGGAAATTCACGTTCAAGAGAAAGGTACGGTAGCGTCGTCTCAACAGATTGCCAAAACGGGTATGAGCGGATACGCGATGGGAGATCATCTCCATTTTGGTGTTTTGGTGCAAGGGATCGAAGTTCGTCCGGAGGAGTGGATGGATGCCAAATGGATTAATGACAATATCACTAGTGTGATCGAGAGTGCCAAATTCACAATCAATCAACGTTAAAAACGGTATAATGCATGTCAGATAGCCGGTGGCAAACAAGGAAGATGAGATGATGCAAACAACGATTGGTAAAAGTGTGGAACTTGTAGGGATCGGTTTGCACCGAGGTTCACCGGTAAAGCTTCGTCTTGAGCCATTGGGGGTGAACAGCGGTATTGTTTTTTACCGCAGTGATGCGGGGGTATCGATCCCACTCATCCCTGCCAACGTCGTCGATACTAAAATGGCGACCGTCATTGGGCGTGAGGGGGTGACGATTTCAACGATTGAGCATATGCTCTCGGCGATTTACGCCTACGGGATCGATAACCTCCGTGTTATTGTCGATGCGGATGAAGTTCCCGTCATGGACGGTTCGTCGATGAGTTTTTGTATGCTTCTTGAAGAGGCGGGGATTGTTCGGCAGGATATGCCGAAAAAAATCATGCGGATCAAAAAAGAGGTTACAGTACAAGAGGGAGATAAATACGTCAAATTGATCCCCTCTAACGATATGAACTACAATTTTACCATCAAATTTTCCCATCCTGTCATCGACCGCCAAAGCTACGTGTTAGAGTTTACCAAAGAGAACTACAAAAAAGAGATTGCACGGGCACGGACATTTGGATTTGTTCACGAAGTGCAGTATCTCCGCTCAAAAGGGCTTGCTTTGGGTGGAAGTTTGGAAAATGCGGTTGTTTTGGATGATAAAAAAGTGCTCAACCCCGAAGGGCTCCGTTTCGGTGACGAGTTTGTCCGTCATAAAATTCTCGACGCGATCGGCGATATGTCGTTGATCGGGATGAATTTTATCGGCAATTATGAAGCGTTCGCAGGAAGCCATGATTTGAACCATAAATTGACCTTGGCGCTCCTTAAAGATCCTGCCAATTATGAAGTTGTCGAACTCGCAACTGCCGAGTCCAAAGAACTGGCAAAAGCGTATGCATGATGCCCTCATTATCGCGATGAGTTCTCCTGTCCTTGTAGGAATTTATGAGGAGGGAAAGCTCGTCGAAGAGATACGCTCCGATGGGATGAGTTCGGAAGTACTGGCTGAGATTTTTGAATCGTTGCTCCAAAAATATACTTTTTCTCATCTGATTTACGCCAAAGGGCCAGGGAGTTTTATGGGGATAAAGGTGACGTATCTGTTTCTCAAAACCCTTAGTATCGCGAAAAAAATCCCCCTTTTAGCAACGGATGCGTTTTTTTTTAACCAAAATAGCCCCATCAAAGCGTACGGAAAGCTCTATTTTGTTAAAAATAGCTCTATGATTGAGTTATTGCCGATTGTCTCTCCCCAGACGGTTGCCTTTGAACTCCCCCAAACCATCGATTACCAAAATTTTGATGCGGACAATCTTCCCTATTATGGGATTGATGCCGTAGGATAAGGAATGCTGTTTGTTCGTTAGTGTACCTGCAACGAGTGCGAATTTAGGACCAGGCTTCGACTCATTGGGTCTAGCCGTCGATTTACGTAACCAAGTCGAGTTGGTTCCGTCCCGTTTTTTTGCCGTTTCTATCAAAGGAGAGGGGGAAAATAATCCTCGGCTTAAAGGGAATAATCTGTTCGTGAGTATTTTCAACGAACATTATCGCCGTCTTACCCAAAAGCGGCAAAACTTCAAATTTACGTTTCATAACCAAATCCCGATGTCGCGAGGGCTTGGGAGTTCGTCAGCCGTCATTGTCAGCGCAATCAGTTGTGCACATGAAGCGGCGGGAGTCAAAGTCTCCAAACGTCGTATTTTGAATCATGCGTTAGTCTATGAGTCCCATCCCGATAACATCACACCGGCAGTCATGGGGGGATTTAACGCGGCGATGGTCGAGAAACAAAAAGTATTCTCCCAGCAAAAACACCTCCCTGATTACCTCAAAGCGGTTGTCGTTATTCCGAACAAACCGATTTCGACCGCCAAATCGCGGACAACATTGCCAAAATCGTACAGTAAAGAGAACGCCGTATTCAATCTCTCTCACACGGCCGTGACGGTAGGGGCTTTTTTCAACGAGGATTGGGAGATGCTTCGCCTAGCGACTCAAGATCGGTTTCACCAAAAGGTACGGATGAAAATGTTACCAGAACTCTTTGCTGTTCAAAAAATAGCGTATGATAACGGAGCTTTGATGTCGACGTTATCGGGGAGCGGATCGACCTTTTTTAATATGGTGTACGATCAGGATGCGCAGATGCTCGCCGATAAATTTAAATCGGAATTTGGCGATTTCGATGTAAAAATTTTAAGTTTCGATAACAATGGTCTTATCGTTGAACGATAACTAAAGAAACTTTTAGATATAATGGCGCGAAATACAAATTATCCTATACGTATGTGCGTGATTTGTCGCGGACGTTTTGAACAATCGAAACTTTTACGCCTCCAATGCAAAGAGGGTAACTTAGAGCCTCATATGGGTGAAGGACGAAGTTTTTATCTATGTCTTGAGTGTGTCGAGACCAAAAAAACGCCGAGTCAATTGGCGCGGCAATGTAAAAACGGCGCGAGTGCGGCGTTAATGAATCGGTTAAAGGAGATCATCGTTAATGATGGATAAAGTAAGAGTTCATGAGATTGCAAAAGAATTGGGGATCAATTCAAAAGAGGTAGTGGATAAAGCAGCCGCGATGGGGCTTAATGTAAAGACTGCCTCAAGTTCGGTTTCGATCGAAGAAGCCGAGCAAATCATGAACTATATCATGAGCGGTGTATCGGTCGAGAGTAATGCACCAAAATCTTCACCAAAAGCAACCGTTGTTGAAGAGACTCTTTTGCCAACTACTCCGGTTGTTGAAAATGAAACAATGCCTTCAACGGACGAAGTGGGCGAAGAGACGAAGGGAGAGGTGATCGTTAAACAAGAAGCTCCGAAACGTCCAGGTATTAAAATAGTCAAGAAAAAGCGGTCGGTAGAAGAGAAATGCGCCGTACCATCAGCACCACAAGTAAGTTCAGTGGTATCGAGCTACGGTAAACTCAGCGAAGAGGCGCAGCGTGAGCTCGAGGCCAAACGTTCTAAAAAAAACCAAAACAACAGTGCGCCGGTTCAGAAAAAAGATCAAGGGGTTAAGCTTGATATTTTCAGCGGCGGAATCTCGGATATCTCTATGGATTACGAAGATGAGCAGGTTGTCCTTCTCGATTTCAGCGATTTGAACTCCAACTTTGAACAAGAAGAGGAAGAAAAAAAACCGACAGAGAAGAAACCGATTGGACGGAACTCGGGTAAAAAACAGGGAAATAGCAAAAACAAACCTCGTCAAGTTTCCCGTGAGGTTCGCAAAAAATATACCCGTGACGTCAAAGAAGAAGAGGCAGTAACCCACGTTGAGATTCCTGAGGATATCCGCGTTTACGAGTTTGCCGAAAAAGTGCGTCAGCCGTTGGCGGAGGTTATTAAAGTTCTTTTCAATCTTGGGATGATGGTGACCAAAAACGATTTCTTAGGGCGTGACGAAATCGAAATCTTGGCCAGCGAATTCGGTGTCGAAGTGACCACTATCGATCCCAAAGACGCGTTTAACCTTGAAGAGTTGTACGAAGAGGCGACAATCGGCGATGAAGATATGGTAGAACGACCTCCGGTTATCACAATCATGGGACACGTCGATCACGGTAAAACATCCCTCCTCGATGCGATTCGAAATGCGAAAGTGGCAGACGGAGAAGCAGGGGGAATTACTCAGCATATCGGTGCGTATTCGGTAGAACAACACGGGAAATTAATCACGTTCTTGGATACTCCGGGGCATGAGGCATTTAGCGCGATGCGTTCTCGCGGTGCTCAGTTGACCGATATTGTCGTTATCGTCGTTGCGGCGGATGACGGTGTTAAGCCGCAAACGCGCGAGTCTGTCAAACATGCACAAGAGGCAAAAGTACCGGTGATCGTTGCGATCAACAAAATGGACAAACCCGGAGCAAACCCTGATATGGTGAAGGCGCAAATGGCGGAACTCGGCCTTAATCCGGTTGAGTGGGGCGGAGATATTGAATTTGTCGGTGTATCAGCAAAAGCGATGACTGGCATAGATGATCTTCTTGAGACCATCTTGCTTCAAGCCGAAGTGATGGAGCTTAAAGCAAATCCGGATGCGATGGCCAAAGCGGTTGTCGTTGAAAGTACTCTTGAAAAAGGGCGCGGACCGGTAGCCACCGTTATCGTTCAAAACGGGACGTTGAGCGTTGGGGACAATATCGTGTGCGGAAGCGCTTTTGGGCGTGTTCGCGCGTTGATCAGCGATCGTAAAGCGCAGCTCCAGCAAATCGGTCCGAGTCAAACGGCAGTGGTCGTGGGCTTAAATGATGTGCCGCCATCCGGTGAAGTGATGATGGCGATGGCAAGCGATAAAGAGGCGCGTGAAGTTGCCCAAAAACGTGCCGAATACGATCGACACCGTGAGCTTTCTCGCAGTACGAAAACGACTCTTGATGAGTTGAGCTCATTGATTGCGGAAGGGCGCTTAAAAACTCTTAAAGTGGTTCTTAAAACCGACGTTCACGGTTCTCTTGAGGCAATCAAAAGCTCTCTTTCCGAACTACGTAACGAAGAAGTTAAAGTGGATGTCATTTCGGCAGGCGTCGGTGGAATCACCGAAAATGACGTTCAATTGGTCAACAACAGTGAAAACTGTGTCTTGCTCGGATTTAATGTTCGTCCGACCGGAAATGTGAACGCATTGGCAAAACAATACGGAGTTCAAATCAAAACCTATTCGATCATTTATCAATTGATTGACGATGTTACCGCTATGCTCACGGGGATGATGGCACCGCAGTTCCGTGAAGAGAATACAGGGCAAGCCGAAGTGCGCGATACCTTTCCAATGTCAAAAGGGGGTGGAACAATCGCCGGATGTGTGGTCGTTGACGGTAAACTCGTTCGCGGCGGAATGGTTCGCGTTATCCGTGATGGTGTTGTTATTCATGAGGGTGATCTCACTTCGCTCCGCCGTTTCAAAGACGACGTCAAAGAGGTTACCAAAGGGTTTGAGTGTGGTGTTGTCCTCAACGGTTATACTGATGTCAAAGTGGGCGACGTTATCGAGACCTTTACCAAAATCGAGAAAAAAGTATCCCTGTGACACCGGCGCAAATCAAACTCAAACGGACTGAATCGATTCTCAAAGAGTTGATTCCTGAAGCGATCGGTCAGCTCTCCGACGCTCGCGTCCGTGAGGTAGATGTGATAGACATCCATTGTTCGCGTGGTCGAAGCGATGCCAAAGTCTATCTTCATCCGCATGATTATACCCCTCAGGAGAGAACTCTGTTGCTTAAACTACTCGGAAAAGCGCGTCCTGTTATCGAAGAGTACTGTATGAAGGATCAAGGGTGGTTTCGTTCCCCTAAATTGACGTTTGTGTTTGATGATACGTTGGAGCGGACCAAAAATATCGAGGCATTATTCGCCCAAATCGCCAAGGAGAAAAAAGATGAGTCTTGAGAGCGATATCAAAAAAATGGTCGAATCGATCGGCTTATCGTTATACGATACGGCCATCATGAATGAAAACGAAAATACGATTTTCCGTGTCAGCGTCACCGCTCCGGGTGGAGTGAGTTTGGATCAATGCGTCGAAGCGACCCATTTAGTCTCTCCGCTATTAGACGTTACTCCGCCGGTGAGTGGAGAGTACCGTTTGGAAGTAAGTTCACCGGGAATCGAGCGAAAACTCAAAACACTGGAACATTTCGCCCAATCGATTGGTGAAAAGGTTGTATTTTCAACTCTCAATAAAGAAAAATTCGATGGGGAACTCGTCTCGGTCGTAAACGACGAGATTACCGTCAAAACCAAAGAGGGGGAGATGCACAGCGTCCCTTTCCGCTATATCAGCAAGGCGAAGACGTACTTCGAGTGGTAATGAATACCGCCGCTCACCACGCCATGACCCATGCCATTGGAGCGGCGTGGAATTACCAGCTTCTTACCTTTCCTAACCCTGCCGTCGGTGCAGTATGTATCGGCGAGAAAGGGGAAATTATCTCCATCGGTGCTCATAAAATCGCAGGCGGTCCTCATGCCGAAGTGTATGCATTGCGGGATGCTTACACGCTTCTCAGCGGTGATGCCGCGCTGGCACAATGTGACGACTCTCACGAAATACACGATTATCTCAGGGCTCATCATAGCGCTATTTTCAAAACCGTATCGATGGCGGTGACATTGGAGCCGTGTTCTCATAGCGGCAAAACCCCCTCATGTGCACTCTTAATCCGAGATTTAGGGATCAAAGAGGTCTTTATCGCGTGTCGCGATCCCAATCCCGTAGCGGCAAACGGGGGTAAAATACTCGAAAAAGGAGGGGTTAAATGCACTTTTGGCATCATGGAGTCCGAGGGACAAAAACTATTAGAACCGTTTATTCTGTGGCAAAGCAACCCTTTTGTGTTTTTCAAATGGGCGCAACGCCTCGATGGGACGGTTGATAACGGTACCATCAGCTCGGAAAGCTCCCGTAAACATGTCCACGCCCTTCGTGATCGATGTGATCTGATTGTCATCGGCGGAAATACGGTACGCGTCGACCGGCCGACCCTCGATGCCCGTCTGGTCGCCGGAAAAGCCCCCGATGTGTTGATCTATTCACGCACCGATGATTTTGATAGGACGATCCCGTTGTTTAACGTACCTGAGCGTCAGGTTTTTATCGACTCCGCATTTGAGCGGATCAAAGAGTATCGTCTTGTCATGATCGAGGGGGGAGCTGGGATGTTTGAGGCAAGTTGTGGGGTGGTCGATTGGTATTTGAGTTACATCGCACCCAAAATCGGCGGAGGAACACAAACTCTTGGAAACGTACAAGAGGATTTTGAGGTAGTGCACGCTAAAATAAGTGACAATATCATCCTGTGGATGAAGAAAAGATAGGAACCTTTATGACCAAGCAAGAAAAAATCGTATCGATGTTCAATGATATAGCCCCGACATACGATAGGGCCAATCGTGTGTTGAGTATGGGTGTCGATACCTTTTGGCGTCGAAAAGCGTGCGATTTAGCCTACGGTTATTGCAACAGTTCAGCTCTTGATTCCATTGTCGATGTGGCGTGCGGCACGGGGGATATGATGGGGTATTGGAAGCGTCGCGCCGAAAAAGCGGGTATCCGCGTTGGGGAAATCGTCGGTGTTGATCCCTCTGAGGGGATGGTCGGTGTCGGGCGGGAAAAATTTCCCGATATGTCGTTTAATATCGCTCCGGCCACCAGCCTCCCAAAACCCGATAGTAGTGCCGATATCATCAGCATCTCGTACGGTATCCGTAATGTTGTGGAACGTCAAGCGGGATTGCGTGAGTTTAATCGTGTTCTCAAGCTGGGGGGATTGATCGTTATTCTCGAATTTATGAAAAATGAAAAACCCTCATTGTTGGGAAAAGTGCGCGATTTTTACATGAACAACGTTCTCCCTCGTTTAGGGGGGATGATCTCCAACAATTATGAAGCCTACCGCTACCTCCCCGATTCGATCGAGGGATTTTTGACGGTGGCAAAAATGAGAGCCGAACTCGAAGAAGCAGGGTTTGAGATGCTCTATACCAAAAGCTTTTCGATGGATATTTCGACATTGATGATCGCTCGTAAAAA
>JACXUE010000045.1 GCA_014764075.1 Sulfuricurvum sp. | reverse complement strand
AGATGGTGGATTTGGAGATTTGCAAGAGGCTCAGGAGATTAATTGGAAAACGAAGAACAAAAACCCCGCTTAAAACCGATCATCGAAGGTGCTGAGACGCTCTCTTTGGGTATCTCGATGGTAGTTGCCGTATTGATCGGTGTAGCCATCGGTTTGGGATTGAAAAAGCTGACAGGAATAACGTGGTTGTTGTGGGTCGGTGTCGGTATCGGTATCGCTGCCGCATTTCTTAACGTATTCAAAGCCTACAGCAAACAATACAAAGAGTTCGAAAAACTTGCACGCGATCCACGCTACAACATGGGCAAAACTCAAAAAGACGACGACGATGATGATGAGTAAAAAGCCTTTTTTGATTTTTGCAGTCATCTTGATCGGCTCCTTGCCGCTTTGGCTCGTATCGGGTGCGATTTATACGAACTTTATCGTGGCGATGTTCACTTCAACGGCGATTGTCATGGGGAGTCTCTACTCATATCGAAATATGATTATGAAACGCTTAGAACATACTGATCCGGAAGATAATAAAGACGTCATCGATATGATGGATGATCCCTATGATCTGTACGAAGAAGAACGTGAGCAAGAGATCACCGACATCAAGCGGATGATCCAAGAGGAGAAAGCACGTCAAAAAACGAACATCATCAAAAATACAACTCAAAACAACTCGGCATGGGTATCAGTTTATCGCTTGATCCCGTACGCTATATTGATTCTTGGATTTATCGCTTTAGAGAACAATCACGCACTCGAAGTATTACCGTATATGGTGGGGCTTGCGGCAGGGATACCTTTAGGATATCTGATTGCTCGAAACCTGTTTATTTCACAATCATCGGAACATTGATCGTAATACGTTGTTCCTTGATATCGACAAAGAGATTGTTCTCTTCGGCGAGGTGAGCAATCTCGGCGAGGTATTTACGGTTGATGTTCTCAGCTGAGACCTCAATTGAGAATAGGGAATATTTCTCCTCCTCAAATTTAATATATTCACCGACACGGAAGAAAAGGCGGGTAGTGATTATCATATTTCCCTGCATTGAGAGATAGATTTTATTGAGAAGCTTGATAAACCATTCCGTCTGTAATCTTATTTCAGGGATAGTCGGATCAAGCTCTTTGGGGTATTTGGTCTGAGAACCGATCGAATTGGAACTGATACACAAATCGATCAAGGTGTAAACGTTGACCAATTGACCGTCCGGTTTTTGTTTCGTAAACTGAAAAGAGGGAAGTTGATAGAGACGAATTCCGATTTGTTCTTCATCTTTATAGCCAACGGTAATTCCGAAAAATCTAAACCGACCGAATTCGAGTTCCAAAAAGGTGGTTTTAAAACCGAATGAAGAGCTGGCATAAGTTGTCGCAATTTTATAAATAGCTGACGCTTCAATCACCCCAAGAAGATATTGAGCCTCAGTATTTAGAGAAACAATCTTACCTGAAGAGTTGAATAAAATAAATGGATTAAAATCGTATTCAATCCATTGTTGATCAAATGTCATCAGTCCTCGAGATAATTTTTAAGTTTACGACCCACTTTGGGGTGTTTAAGTTTTTTGATCGCGCTGGATTCGATTTGGCGTACGCGCTCACGGGTAACATTAAGCTCTTTTCCAATCTCCTCTAATGTGCGGTCACTCTCATCATCCATAATACCAAAGCGCATTTTGATAACCGCTTTTTCACGTTCGTTGAGCTGTTCTAAGACGCTTTCGATTTGTACTTTCAAATCGTCTTTCAAAATCGCATCGCTTGGAGAAATAGACATTTTATCTTCAATGAAATCACCGAAACGCCCGTCTTCTTCATTGCCGATAGGGGCTTCGAGTGAGATCGGTTCTTTGGTGATTTTGATGACGTTTTTGACTTTTTCGACCGACAAGCCAACTTCTTCCGCAATGGTTTCGACATCCGGCTCTTTTCCGTGCTCTTGGAGGTGCTTACGCATGATTTTATTGATACGGTTGATCGTCTCGATCATATGGATCGGAATGCGGATGGTTCTTGCCTGATCGGCAATCGCACGGCTGATCGCCTGACGAATCCACCATGTCGCATAGGTTGAAAATTTGTACCCCTTTTGGTATTCAAATTTATCGACCGCTTTCATGAGACCGATGTTACCCTCTTGGATCAAATCAAGGAAAGGGAGACCGCGGTTGGTATAACGTTTGGCGATCGATACAACGAGACGGAGGTTCGATTTCGCCATACGGGTTTTAGCGGTTTCGGAGATACTTTTCCCCCGTTTGATCTGTTCTAAGATATCGGCAAGTTTTTCGGGCTCCATATTGAAGCCCCCCTTGGAGGCCTCTTTGGTTTGAATCAATTTTTTGATCTCCATGTAGGTACTCACCATCGTCGCTTCAGGGACTTTGGTAGCAATCTCTTCTTTGGTCAAATCACAAATTTTACTCAAAATTTGCGTGTGATTTTTCTTGAGCTGATCATTGAAAAGGGGGAGCTTATATTCCAAACGTTTCAATTCACGATCAAACCCCTCATCACTCCGAAGCGCCGTCTCCATAGAACGGACAAGTTCGTTAATCAATTTTGACGTTGGTCCAAGATTGAGCAATGCTTCTTTAAGTATTTTCTTTTTGAAGCTGACATTGAGAAAGAAAAAGACATATTCGCCATCCATCTCGTCCAAAGGTTTTTCATCCAACATCTTTTCGGTTGCTTTAACCCACTCTTTTTTTGCTTTTTCGAGCGCTTTAAAAGAGGTTACAACTTTTTCGACCCGTTTTTTATCCTTGGCGGAAGGTGCTTTTTCGGTGTTATCCTCGTCATCGGAATCCTCATCGACATCATCGTCGCTATCCTCTTCGCTGTCTTCTTCAAAACTTTTAAAAAGCTCTTTTACGCGCCGTTCGCGGTTGATAAGCGGATCTTTATAGTCAAGAATAAAGTCGATCAAATAGGGGACAGAACAGATCGCATCGATAATAATAGCTTCCCCCATCTCCATCCGTTTGGATATCTCCACCTCTTCTTCTTTCGTCAAAAGAGGAATTTGACCCATTTCACGCAAATACATACGTACTGGAGAATCAGAGCGTGACCATTCTAATAATTCGTGTTGCTTAAGGATATCAAATTCATCTCCGCTTGCCTCCTCAATGTATTTGAGTTTCGCGGCACGTTTTTCGGCGGCTTCTTGCCGATTAAGCATTTTTGCATGTTCAGACGAAGTGAAAAGACAAACTTTGTGTTTTTGAGCCAATTTTAGGATATTTTTAGCTTGCGCAAGGGTTGGATGTTTGTCAAATTGATCGACGATCGTTTCATACGTGAGACAATTTTTAGATTTATGTTCGGAAAATAGGGTTTCGAGATGTTTGTTTAGATCTTTGACGCTCATGCTGAGGAAAACTCCCTTACGTTTAAAAGAGATGGATTATACCGAAATTTTTCTTAAAGTCTATTTTGCATCTCTCCAAACGGACTATTTTGTATTATTGGAACGATTGTTGCTGAAGATCACCAATACTCCACAAGGATGAGAGATGCAAACCGGATATTATGCGGCGACAGGGGGGATGGTAACGCAATTTAATCGTATGGATACGATAGCTGCTAATCTAGCAAATGCCAATACGACAGGGTATAAACGGGATCAATTGATTACAGGAGATTTTGCCCGTTTATTCAAGACGGTTCAAAGTGAACTCCCGATCAAAAATCAGACCGAAGCGGGAGCGCAGTACTTCAACCGAGCGCTTAGTCGCGTCCCTCAGATCACCGATGCTTTTACCGATCATTCACTCGGTGCATTGCAGCGAACCGATAATACGTTTGATTTGGCACTTGGCAAAGAGGGTCAATTTTTTGCGGTCAATACGCCACAGGGGATACGTTTGACCCGAGATGGAACATTCACCATTAATGATGAGGGGAAGCTGGTTAACAAACAAGGGTACGAAGTTCTCTCTGCCGATTATTTTCAAACCAAAACGGCAATTACCTTTGCCCCTCAAGAGACATTGGTAACTATCGATAAAAATGGCCAAATTATGAGCAACGTTCCGGGAACCAACCAAATGGTCAGTACTAAAAAATTGATGGTGATAGAGCCTCAAAATCTCCGTGCATTGACGAAAGAAGGGGCAAACCTCTATAAACCTGAAGCCTCCGATCCCCTCACCCCGATAACCGAGAGTGAAAGCGTGATGCAGGGATTTATTGAAAAAAGCAATGTCAACGCCGTCAATGAGATGATCGCTTTGGTCGAAGCCAACCGTCTTGTTGGGATGTATCAAAAAGCGATGGATTCGCAGATGAACGATCTTAACCGCGATGCGATTGAAAAACTCGCTGTCGCACGAAAATAACCCTTAGGAGATAAAAAGCCATGATGCAATCACTCTATACCAGCTCAACTGGAATGCTGGCAATGCAAACCCAAATCGACACAACTGCCAATAACATTGCCAACGTCAATACGATGGGGTACAAAAAATCACGCGCTGAATTTGCCGATTTGATGTATAAAGTAATGACCTATGCAGGGACATCTACCAGTGATACAACCAAATCTCCGACAGGGATTGAGGTAGGGCTTGGGGTGCGACCCACCGCAATCAATAAAATCTTTACCGAGGGGAGTTTGAAGCAAACCGACAATACTCTCGATATGGCAATTACTGGAAAAGGTTTTTTTAAACTCGAACTCCCCAATGGTACGGAAGTCTATACCCGAAACGGATCGTTCAAAGTGGATGAAAACGGCACGATTGTCAATTCTGACGGATATAAACTGGTTCCCGAAGTGGTTATCCCTGAAGATGCAATCAATATCAGTATCGGAACCGACGGTATCGTCAGTGTGACTCAAGCGGGACAAGCGCAAGCAACCCAAATCGGACAAATTTCACTGACTAATTTTATTAATCCGGCAGGATTGCATGCTATGGGAGACAATCTTTTTGTCGAAACCGACAGCTCGGGACAACCGGTTGAAGGGACGCCAGGAGTTGATGGATTGGGATCGATCCGTCAAGGATTTGTAGAGCTTTCTAATGTCCAATTGGTCGTTGAATTGACCGATTTGATCACTGGACAGCGTGCGTATGACGCGAACTCTAAAGTTATTACGACCAGTGATGAAATGCTTGCCACCACTAACAGTCTTAAGAAATAATACTAACTAATATTAGATCCCTTTTCCAAGGGATTTAAAACTCTTTCAGCACATCTAGACTATAATCCCCACAATATTACGCATGAATAGGATTTTTGATGCAAAAAATTGAAGGGAAAGTTTGGAATTTCGGTAAAGACATCGATACCGACCTCATTATTGCCGCTCGTTATCTCAATACTTCTGATCCGAAAGAGCTTGCTAAGCACGTTATGGAAGATGCGGATCCGGCCTTTGTGTCGAAAATGACTCCGGGTGATATCATTGTTGCCGATGAAAATTTCGGATGCGGTTCATCACGCGAACATGCTCCGATCGCGTTGAAAGCCGCCGGTGTAGCGGCGGTCATCGCACCGACATTTGCCCGTATTTTTTACCGCAACGCGTTTAACATGGGGCTACCGATTTTCGAGCTTCCCGAGAGTTTGGAGATCAAAGAGGGTGAATCGGTCAGTATCGATATGGATGCCGGCACCATCACCAACACCACCAATGGAAAAGTATACAACTTTATCCCGATTCCACCGTTTATGCAAGAGTTGATTGCAGCAGGCGGTTTAATGAACTACGCAGAAGCTGAAATTGCCTCAGGGGGAGTAAACAATTGATGAAGAGTTACAATATTGCATTAATCAAAGGAGATGGTATCGGTCCTGAAATCGTCAATGAAGCAGTCAAAGTTCTTGATGCGGTAGCCGCATGTGAAGGTCTCGAATTTAACTATCAAGAAGCCCTTATGGGTGGATGCGCCTATGATGCGGTCGGTGATCCGTTGCCGCAAGAGACGATTGATATCTCTATGGCAAGCGATGCGGTTCTTTTTGGTGCAATCGGCGGTCAAAAATGGGATACCTTGCCGCGTGAGAAACGTCCGGAGAGCGGATTGCTCCGTTTCCGTAAAGAACTCGGTGTATTTGCCAACCTTCGCCCCGCAAACGTGTATGATGAGTTGGTCAATGCCAGCTCGCTCAAGATGTTATTTTGACGGGCAATATTTTCGGGGATATTTTGAGTGATGAAGCGAGTATGCTCTCCGGTTCGATCGGATTGTTGCCATCGGCTTCCGTGGGAGCTAAAATCGGTGTGTATGAACCGATTCACGGGTCTGCTCCGGACATCGCAGGTCAGGGGATTGCCAACCCTATTGCCACTATCGCGAGTGCATCAATGATGCTCCGTTTTGCCCTCGGTGAAAACCGTGCGGCAGATCGTATCGATTATGGCATCAAGCAAGCATTGGCGGAAGGGTACCGAACCAAAGATATCGCTGGATTCGATGCCAAAGAAGTTTGTTCTACCATCGAGATGGGTTCGATCATCGCTAATTTCGCAACAAAATGCAAACTCTAACCCTTGCCAATATCTATGAGCTTCAAGGACTCAAAGAGGATGCTCTTGAAGTCTACAAAGAGATATTGAAAAAAGATCCCTCAAATGCCGATGCAAAAATCGCCATTCGTCGATTATCGGGGATGCGTAAAAAGTTTCTAGGGGTTAACAACGAGATGAAAGCGTTTTTCGTTCAAATGGATGAAGAGGCCGAATTTATTCAGTTTGAAAGGTGGTTAATGAAAGCATGGAATTGAAAGATGTTATTTTATCGACTTTAGCCGAGATCGAAGAGTTAGCCTCAGCCTCTGGATCGACCGAAAAAAAGGAGATCAAAAAAGGGGGGGTTCCGATTAAAGAGTCTCCTGCCCTTTCAACGGTACAAGTCGTCGAAGCCATTCATAGCGTACGTGACGATGAAGCCCGTATGTTAGAGGGGATACGAGAACGGCTGCTTGTGTTGTTTGAAGGATTTCAATCCCCTAACAATGTCCAGATTGAAGCGAAAGTCGATTTAACGCTCAATTTCCTTGAATATCTTTTAGCCACCATCGAAAATCGCCTTGATGCGATTAAAGAGTCTTGATTTTAGGATTATAAATGACCGAGCAGTACCGAGTATTAATTGATTGTAATGATGAAAAAGGGCTTGTTTACAAAGTTTCCAGTATCTTTTTTCATAGAAATCTCAACATCATTGCCAATAACGAATTTGTTGACAAAGCCCATAATAAATTTTTTATGCGAAGCGTCGTAGCCGGAGAGATCAATCCTGCTGAGTTGAAGCAAGAGTTGTTGGAAGCCCTCCCGCAAAATGCTCATCTCGATGTCATTGCGCCGCGTAAAAAAAATGTGGTATTGATGGCAACCAAAGAATCCCATGCTCTCGGAGACATTTTAATCCGATACGAAGCGGGAGAACTTGATTGTCATATTGTCGGCGTGGTATCCAACTACGATTTGCTTGAGCCGCTCGTCTCAAAATTCAATATCCCCTACTATACCGTCTCTCATGAGGGGTATGATCGTGACGAACATGAAAATCGTGTCCTTGCACAGCTCTCTGAACTTGGCGAGATAGATTACATTGTATTAGCTAAATATATGCGCATCCTTACACCAAAATTCGTCGAAGTGTATGAGGATAAAATCATCAACATCCACCACTCGTTTCTTCCCGCATTTATAGGAGCAAACCCATATAAACAAGCGCATGAGCGCGGGGTTAAAATCATCGGAGCAACCGCCCACTTTGTCAACAATAATCTAGACGAGGGACCGATTATCGCTCAAGACGTTATTCATGTCAATCACGCGCACGGTTGGGAGGAGATGCAGCGTCAGGGTCGAGATGTCGAAAAAATCGTCCTCTCTAAAGCCCTTAAGCTGGCATTGGAAGACCGCATTTTTGTCCATGCCAACAAAACGGTAATTTTTTAAATGTTTCATATCGTTTTAGTTCATCCCCAAATCCCAAACAATACGGGTGCGATCGGACGGTTGTGTGTCAATACTGGTTCATCCCTTCATTTGATCAAACCGATCGGATTTGATATTGACGAAAAAGCGGTACGACGTGCGGGACTCGATTATTGGCATAAAATCGATCTGCATATATGGGAAAATATCGATGAGTTTTTTCTTGTCCATCCCGAAAGTCAGAAATACTATTTCGCAACGACGAAAACCGACAAACCTTATTTTCAGATGAATTTCCAAAGTGGCGATTATCTCTTTTTCGGAAGTGAAGTATCGGGAATTCCGAGAGAAGTGCTAGAGCGATACCAAAATCAATGCATGACGATCCCAATGACCAAAGAGGGGCGCAGTCTCAATCTCGCAATCAGTACGGGAATCATTCTCTACGAAGCGATCAAACAAAACTTTGATGCCTACAAAGAGGGGATGTAACATGATGGAAATTATCGACAATATTGTTGTTGTATTGCTTGTCCTTTTTCTCGTCTACATCTTTCGAGGGTATCATCTCTCTCGGTTGGATAAAATGGAAAAAGAAGAAAACAACAAAGAGTCCTAAAAAATTTTCTCCGCCCAGACCTCCATTTTCATTTCGAAACGATCCATCCAGCTGTTTGCTTTACGAATTACTGTTGCCATAATCAACTCCTTGAGTGAACTATTGATTGGGCAAATCCTAAAGTATTTTCAGAAATAGCTTAAAAAATATGTCAATTTGCAATATTTATATCTTTTTTGTGTCATAATATCTACAATTCTTATCAGCTATTATAAAAGGATTTCATTATGAAAACATTTAGTGATATTGTCGAAACCATTAAAGATATTGTTTCCTCAGAGTTCCCCGAACGAAAAGTCTTTGATAAAGACATTGCCGATTTGTTGGAAATCTCGCAGATGAATTTTGCGACAATGAAAAAGCGAAATAAAATACCTTTTAACGAACTCCTAGATTTTTGTGCCAAACGTTCCATCGCGATCAATTGGCTCCTCTACAACCAATCTCCAGAGAGTTTGATCGAGCCGACAAACCGTTTTTATATGGTACGTTATTTCTCATCGGTGAGCGCCTCTGCTGGGGGAGGGGCGGAAAATGACGAACTCTCATATGAGCCGTTAATGTTGGAAGAGAACTTTGTCCTCTCGCTGGGAGGAGAAAAAGAGTTGCATCATATCGAAGCGATCAATGTCTCTGGCGATTCGATGGAACCGACATTTGGTTACAACGACATCATTTTTATCAATCGCACCAAAAACGATATCAGCAGAGGAGGAATCTTTACGATTCGAACCGAGCACGGTCTTTTTGTCAAGCGTATACAAGTTCGGATTGATGGGAAACTCGATATTATTTCAGACAATAAAGATTATCCTACCTATGTCGCTCGGAGGGATGAAGTTGAAATTATCGGCAGGGTTGTAGGACGTTTTGGCAGAGTAGAATAAAAGAGGCGATAGATGAAAATAACACTGTGGATGAGCGGGATCTTATTGACATTAGGGGGTTGTGGAACCCATACCCCCAGTATGCCGCCACCCACATTCAAGCCTTCCAACGTTCCGGTCGTTTCAACAGATCTTAATAATACAGACAATCCAAATCCCTTTTGTTGTTCACTTCCACAGGATCTTAATATCAAACTTCCTGAATATGGTTCCAAAGTTAACGATTTAGAAAAATTCGAACAGTCCATTTTTCCCTATGTTGAGCAAAGCGGATATGATCGAGAGAACCTCTATGAGGTTCAAAACAGTTTTGAATTGCACTATTTTTCGGTATGGAATTACCAAAAAGTACCCCAAAGTCTTCAAGAGATCACTTGGCCGCTGAGAGCTTTTAGGGAAGGCTATGGGAGTAATTTACAACCCATTCCTCCGATTTGGTTCCAACAGATTAAAAATAACAGTAATTTTGAATCATACGGAACACTCAATCAAAAAGGGATCGCGCTCAAAGCGATGGATATCCGAGCATTTCCGACCGATAAACCACTCTATAAAAATCCTTCATTGCCGGGAGAAGGGTATCCGTTTGATCTCCTCCAGAACAGTACATTGCACTACAATGAACCTGTTTTTATCTCTCACATGAGTAAAGACGGCGCATGGAGCTATATTTTCAGCAATAGTGTCTCCGGATGGGTTAAATCAGAGGGGATCACGGCAATTGACGATCAAATGGCCCAAAATTTCCAGCAGGCAAAAAAAGTTTTTTTACTCGAAGATAACATTCCTCTCTATACTCCATTAAACCAATACACTGTCCATTCCCGCATCGGGATGGTTCTTCCGTTGGAGCGAATCGAAGGTGAACACTATATCGTCAAAACGATCGATTCAAACACAACAACCAGAGAGTTATTAATCCCACAACATTCTGCCCATGTCGGTGTGAGCCGATTCAACAAAAAAGATTTAGCTTTGATCGGGTCGCATCTGCTAAAAAATACTTATGGATGGGGCGGAATGTACGGTGAGAGAGATTGTTCGTCAATGATACGTGATTTCATGACACCGTTTGGTGTTTGGCTGCCCCGAAACTCCTCTGCACAAGCAAAAAGAGGTGAAGTGATCTCTTTCGAGGGGTTATCGAATGATGAAAAACTGGCTCTTATCAAAGAGAAAGGGGTTCCCTTTGAGACCATTATCTATTTAAAAGGGCACGTTGTTCTCTATATCGGTACCTATCAGGATAACGTATTGACTTTCCATAACATTTGGGGAATTCGAACGATTGATAAAGAGGGGAATAAAGGTCGCCATGTTGTAGGGAAAGCGGTCATAAGCACTTTGGATCTAGGAGCGGAATTGGAAAATTTCGACCCTGCCATGAGACTCCTTTCAAGGGTTGAAAGTATGAATATTTTTACCCGTCCACCCAATGTGCTAACACGGAATCAAAGAGGAGACATTTGAGCTTATCATTTAAAGCTCCTTGTTATCAGATAAAAAAAGTATAAACACTGTTCCCTTAAACGGGAAGAGAAAAAACGAATAAACTTCTCCCGTATCCGAAAGATACGGGTAGCTTTAGGGGGTTGTAGGGACATTTGTCCCTGCCACTTTGTGGGCTTTGCCCAAAAAGTGATTTGAAATTAATGAAGATCAGCGTTAAGTTTCACTTCACGTGTAGAGCGGCGGATGAGAAGCTGACCCGTTGTGGAGTCTTGACGATAGTGGATACCGTTAAGTCCTACCAAGTCTTTCCCTTTAAAACTTGTACCATTGAGCGTTTTAGAGGGATTGGCCTCTTGGATTTTAGCGAGCTCTTCAGTACTGACCGCAAATTTTGTCCCCGCGAGTACGGCGATCCCTGCATCAACGATACACCCATCACCCAATGCGATACCTGTAACTGAATTGGCTCCGAGGAGAGTATTTTTCCCGATAGTGACGGGGATGCCGTCTGTTCCGCTGAGAACGCCAAGGATCGATGCTCCACCGCCCACGTCTGAGCCATCCCCCACAACCGCAGAGCTTGAAATACGCCCCTCGACCATACTGACACCCGTAGTTCCTGCATTAAAGTTCACGTAACTTGCACCCGGCATGATGGTGGTTCCTGCATGGAGTTGTGCTCCGAAGCGGACTTTTGAATCATCCAAGATGCGGGTATTGTTTGCAGGGATAATATGTTGAAGATAACGTGGGAATTTATCGACGAAATCGATTTTCGGATATTCATTGGCAAATTTGAGTTCGATCTCGTTTTCGCGGAGCCATTCGAGTTCAATTGGTTGACCATCCGACCATGCAACGTTGTGCAATGCTCCGAATGCACCGTTCAGGTTAAGTGAACGGAGTGCTGCTTTGGAGGTTGAGAGAGCGTAGAGTTTAAGATAGGTTCCCTCGACACTGGTACATGCAACGTCGTTGAAAAGGATCACGAGGCGGAACTCACCTTCACGCATACCGTGCTCTTTGATTTGTTTGTAGAGAGCCGAGATCACTTGAATATTTTTGTGAGCATCGCCGAATGCTTCATCAGAGTAGGGGGTAAAGGCATTTAAGCACCCCTCCAAAAATTTGAGTGTAACAGGGATAATTACTTCGTCGGCATTGAAATCGATCTCAAAACCTTGTTCTTGTGCGCTTTTGATAAAAATCGCCGCACTCCCAAAATTTTCGTTCCAATTGATATGCGGGTAGGTAGCTTGAAGTATTTTATCACTATTGAGTTGGCCGAAATCGACACGGCAAATGCCGAATGCGAGTGGGTTTTTGTATCCTGTAGAGTTTTGAATCTCTTGAACACACGCTTTGAACGCAGCTTCTGTTTCTAAAATTTCCATATTTTCTCTCTTGGTGTAAAATAATGGGGAATTCTATCATTAAGAGTCTATGGTAGGGTTGAATCAAAAGTGTTATACTGTTAAAAATATTTAATGGACTACATATGGAACAATGGATTGAGTTATTAAAAGCAAACGATTATCTCGGGATTAAAAAACATCTCAAGAACGGTGCTAATCCCAATGATACCGAAGAGAACGGAGAATCAGTACTTTGCTTTGCCTTACGCTACCATTGTGATCAAGAGATACTCGATATTCTTATCGAAAACGGTGCCGATATGTTTCAAATCGACAACGAAGGGGTAAGTGTTTTCGATGTTGCGGTGACCTATAATCATTTGCCGCTCATTGAGCGGTTGATTCATGAGGGATTCGACGTCAATCACGCAACACGCAAAAGTGGCTTTACCCCTCTGATGGGTGCCGTATGCTACGGCAGAGTCGAAGTGATCAAAAAATTGCTTGAACTTGGAGTGGATGTTGAATCTCGCGATGCTTATGGTCTAAGTGCGATCGATTTCGCCCGTAAAATGCATAAAAAATCAATTTTAGCTCTCTTGGAGGGGAAAAATGGAACAGATTAAAACCTTTTTATTACTGGGGTCTTTGAGCGTTTTATTGGTATTTCTCGGAGGATACCTCGGAGGAACCGGAGGGATGGTTATCGCTTTGGTCATGGCTGGAGCTATGAATTTCTACGCCTACTATTTCTCCGATACGATGATTCTCAAACATTACAATGCCCAAGAAGTCGATCCGAGAGAAGCTCCCGTACTTTATAGGGTTGTAGAACGGTTGGTGGAACGCGCCGATATGCCGATGCCGAGAGTCTATATCATCCACGATCATATCCCCAACGCTTTTGCAACAGGACGAAACCCTGAACATGCTGCCGTAGCAATCACGACCGGTTTACTTGAACTGCTTAATAAAGATGAGATTGAAGGGGTGATGGCACATGAGCTTTCTCATGTCGAGCATCGGGATATCCTTGTAGCTACGATAGCGGCAACGATCGCAGGAGCAATCGCATTTATCGCTAACATGATGCAGTTTGGGGCAATGTTCGGTAATCGAGACAATCGAGGAGGCAATCCGATATTAATGCTGATTATGGCAATTTTACTTCCGATTGCGGCAAGTATTATCCAAATGACCATCAGCAGGTCACGCGAGTTTATGGCAGATGAAGGGGCAGCGCGGCTAACAGGTCATCCTGAGCATCTCCAAAATGCGTTGATTAAATTGTCAAACTATAACACACGAGGGGAAGTGCAGGGGGCAACTCCGGAAAATGCCCATATGTTCATTATCAGCCCTTTTGACGGGAAAAAAATTTCATTTGCCAACTTATTTCGTACCCATCCTACAACCGAACAACGCTTAGAGCGACTAGAGATGCTAAAAAATGAGTTAAATACTCCTCGAAAGCAAAATAAATTATACGATCGTCATTACCGTTAAGGTTTATTCGGGTTTGATTTTAAGGGTGAAATGGGCTTCTTCGGGATTTTTTGTCTCTTTTAAATAGAACTGACGATAAAAATCATAGGCTACTCCGGCAACGTTTAAGACTATCAGTGCGAACACTCTTTAGAACTATATTGACCTTTTATTAAAATATTTATTTTAGATAATAGTAAAAGTGATTTTATGATCTTCTAAATAGGTGATAAATTGATGAAAATTACGTTTACACTTCTCTTTATTTTCTGATGCGACCGATATTTCAACCATAGGATTGCCTCCGTTAATTATTGGCAATGAGGAAAAATCGACATCACCGTCCAACGATTTCATAACATCGATTAATGTATTTTCGGACGTGTTCGCAATCAAAGTTTTACGAAACGAGATGTGCGCACGTGGATAAAATTTCTCCAAGACCTCTTCGACCATCGGATGGGACATCTCCGGAAATCCGGGCATGAAAAAATAGCGCTCTTCCAAATAAAATCCGGACATATTGTTGATTACATTATGGAGTAATCCCGCATTTTTAGGCAAATCGGCCATATGGATACGGTGAGGGTAAGCCGCGTCTGCAAACCGTTCGATAATATCACGGGAAAATTGTTCGTGAGGTATCAATTGGCCGTCACTAAATACATTTGCGGCAACCTGGCGCGTAAGATCATCAGGGGTGGAACCGATCCCTCCAAAACTGAACATCACCGCATCCGGATCATTTTTTATCATTGCAAAGGTATTGTGAATCAATGCAAGATCATCTTTGATAATGAACGAAGAGGAGAGGGTATGTCCGCGTCGGAGCAGGGCATCACGCACAAAAAGAAAATGTTTGTCTTCACGACGGGCATTGAGGATTTCAGATCCGATAATAACAGCATAAAAGCGAGTCATCGTCACGCTGAACTAGCTCTTCACCCGTTTCGTCATCTTTTCCTTCCACTTTTGGCGGGTTGTAAACGATGTGATAGGTGCGACCCGAAGCAGGGTGGATACGGCGTCCAGACATACGCTCAACAATAACGCTATCGGCAACATCGATCTCGATCACGGCATCGATCGTTACACCCGCCTCTTTGAGGGCGTCAGCTTGAGGAACGGTACGCGGGAAACCATCAAGGAGAAAACCTTTTTTGCAGTCATCTTGGGCAATGCGCTCTTTGACTAGAGCGATAATGATCTCGTCGGTTACCAGTTTGCCTGCATCCATAAACGATTTTGCCAAAGTTCCAAGTTCCGTACCCGCTTTGATTGCAGCACGAAGCATGTCACCGGTAGAGATTTGCGGAATGTTGAACGTTTTTGTCAAAAACTGAGCTTGCGTCCCTTTTCCTGCACCTGGTGCACCCAAAAGTATAATTTTCATATTACTTCCTATTAACTTGAATTTTGTATTTGATAAAACTTTCCATATCGTTGACGATAGCATCGACAGACCGCTCACCGTCGATTTTATGCAGTAACCCTTTTGCTTCATAAAAGGATTGAATATCGCTGAGCGGATCGGTATAAATGCTCATCCGATTATTGAATACTCTCTCATCATCGTCGGCACCGCGTGCACGTCCCAAAACACGGTCCCGTGCGATACCTTCGCTCACCACCACTTCAATTACACCGATGAGCTCAATACTGCCATCGAGGGTGAGAAATTTATCGAGCTCATACATCTGTTCGTGTGAACGGGGATAACCGTCAAATAAAATAACATCGAAAGGGGATGATTTTATCGCACCGGCAATCGTTTCAATGGCGATTTCGATCGGTACGATAAGACCTTTGCTGATGAAACTATCGATGATGCGACCACGATCGCTTCCGCTGGCTACTTCGGCACGGAGTAGATCTCCCGTAGAGTAGTGAGCGATTAATTCGGCGTTACGCTCAGCAATCATTGCCGCATCGGTCGTTTTTCCCGATCCGGGGGCTCCGATAATCAGAAATAATTTTTTCATCGCTTATTTGGCGCTTTCACGAATACGAATATGAAGATCACGGAGCTGCGTCAACTCTACCGCACTCGGAGCTTGCGTCATGATACAAGATGCTTTTTGTGTTTTTGGAAATGCGATAACGTCGCGAATGCTATCTTTTTTCGATAGCAACATCATAAAACGGTCAAACCCGATAGCAAAGCCGCCGTGTGGAGGTGCTCCAAATTTAAGTGCATCGAGCAGGAAGCCGAATTTCTCTCGGGCTTCCTCTTCTCCAATCCCAAGAAGTTTGAAAATTTGTTCTTGCAAATCTTGTTTATGGATACGAATCGATCCGCCACCAAGTTCGGTTCCGTTGAGGACGATGTCATAGGCGATCGATTCGATATCTTCAAGGTGTTCATGGTTGAGATCACGCGGCATGGTGAACGGGTGATGGAGTGCTTTGACACGACCATCTTCAATTTCGAACATTGGGAAATCGACAACCCAGACAAACTCGAAACGATCTTTGTCGATTAAGTTCATTTTTTCATGTTCAGCGATGAAGATACGGAAACGACCCATATAGTCCCAAACCGTTTTTTTGTCCCCCGCACCGAAGAAGACCACGTCGCCTACTTCCATGCCGGTACGTTCAATAAGGAGTTGCAAATCTTCAGGGGTAAAGAATTTCTCCAGCGGTCCTTTGAGACCATCCTCCTTCATTTGGAAATATCCGAGCCCTTTCGCACCAAATTTACGGACAAAATCCTCAAAGCTTTTCATCTCACGTTTCGAGAATACCAAATCGGCACCCGGAACACGGAGCGCTTTGATGCGGTTCATTTTAGGGTTAGCGGCGATTGAGGTAAAAATCTCGTTATCGCAGCGTGCGAAGATATCGATCACATCTACCATTTTCAAATCATAACGGAGATCCGGTTTGTCAGAGCCGTACCACTCCATTGCATCAGAGTACTTAATACGGTTGAATGGAGTTGTGACAGTGTGCCCCGCAGCGGCAAACATACCGGTGATGAGTTCTTCAGCGACACGGATGACGTCTTCTTGGTTGCAGAAACTCATCTCGACGTCGATTTGGGTAAATTCAGGCTGACGATCGGCGCGCAAATCTTCGTCACGGAAACATTTTGCGATTTGGAAATAGCGATCAAATCCACCGATCATCAATAACTGTTTGAAAAGCTGAGGTGATTGAGGGAGGGCGTAGAACTCACCCTCATGGACACGGCTAGGGACAAGATAATCACGCGCCCCTTCCGGAGTCGATTTAGTGAGAATAGGGGTCTCTACTTCCAAAAATCCGAGGCGATCCAATACGTTACGCGCCGCAATGGCGACTTTGGAACGCATCTGAAATGTTTGGAACGCATTCGGGTTGCGAAGGTCGAGATAGCGGTATTTGAGACGAGTTTCCTCGCCGACGCTGCTGTCACCGATGACGAACGGTAAAGGCTCTGAACGGTTTTCGATGATCAGGTTCTCAACAACCACTTCGATAGCACCTGTTTTGAGACGCAGGTTAGCAAGACCTT
This sequence comes from Sulfuricurvum sp., assembly GCA_014764075.1. Taxonomy (GTDB): domain Bacteria; phylum Campylobacterota; class Campylobacteria; order Campylobacterales; family Sulfurimonadaceae; genus Sulfuricurvum. The sequence continues at coordinate 304 of JACXUE010000045.1, read as the reverse complement.
CACCACGAAGACGGACACGCCCGTGTGCAATGAGGACAAATTCATCACGCACTTCACTCGCGATTTTATGAGAGTGTGCATTGTCGGCAGGGTCACATACGAGTTGGATCAAACCGCTTTTATCACGCAAATCGATAAATACAATACCTCCATGATCACGATAGCTATTCGCCCAACCACACAAAACGACATTGTCACCTACATTTGCTTCACTTAAATCGGTACAAAAATGACTTCTCAAATCAAAGTCCTCACAATAATATTTTCGCGATTATAGCGCTTAGAAACTTTTGATTTGATAATA
>JACXUE010000044.1 GCA_014764075.1 Sulfuricurvum sp. | reverse complement strand
AATGTGACCGGAGAAACCAATGCAACGGCGCAAGCGATCAATGAGGTGAACACTACCGCTACACCCCTCTCCCGACCGATTGTATCCGGTCAGCAGATTACGATCAAACCCAGCTATAAAGTTTGGTATGGGATGATCGATCTCTCAACGGGTCAAAGGGTACAAAACATTACGTTGGATCCGATCGTTATCGATGCGTCTAAAAAATGGCTTATCTTTATGGGGCACGGGCGGATTGAAATAGATGCGAACGGCGAAAAAACTGTTTTAAAGGAGAAAGAGACCGTCCGTTTTGTGTGTGAAAACGGAATGTTGAAACAGATCACGAGAGCGGAGTTTATAGAACGTAACGGCGGAAAAAACTGGTAGAATCTGAATAATGAAATTTTGGCTTTTATCCTTTGGTTTGGTCTCATATGCAATGTCTGCATCTTTTAACGTAGAGGTTCGATTTGAGGGGGAGGGGCTCAGTACGCTTCGCACACTTTCTCAAGCGTTTAACACGATTGGGTATAAATTAGAGGTTGAGTCTTTTTCGTGTGCTAATGACCAAGGGGAACTAGAGGCAAAAGCCATAGGCAATAGGGTTTTCAATCCTACAATATTGGCTGAAAATCTCAAAGATCAAGGAGTCGGCATTGCCCATGTGCGGTACGAAGGCGAGAAGCTCACACTGACCTTTCACTCTCAAAATATCCTATGGAATGCTCCTCTTTTGGGTGCTGATGAGGGGGTTGAGCTCAAAAAAACGAGTGCTCCCCAGTGGTTTCGTGTGGAAGAGGGACAAACTATCCGTATTAAACCTCCGTATACAGGGAAATGGTATCCCGATATCGCCGTCTTGGATGCTCAAATGGGGGTTTTATCTTCGTATCGATCTCGTGAATTTAAAGAGGAGTTCCAATTTGAACTCCCGCTCGGTGCCCGTTATCTGAAAGTATCCAATGCACAGGGGATGAAAGTGCTCAAAGATGGGATGTGGATCGAGTCGATGAGTCTAGAGAGATAGGTGAGCTAGATTATATAAAAACTAAGTCTCTTATGCTAAAATGGCGCAATTTTTTAATCACAGGTTGTAGTCATGTTTGATGAAATCCAATTTGACCGGATTAAACGCCTTCCGAAATACGTCTTTGCTGAAGTAAACGAGCTAAAAATGGCGCGTCGTCGTGCCGGTGCGGACGTTATCGACTTTAGTATGGGAAACCCAGATGGCGATACGCCTGAGCACATTCGCGCAAAACTGGTCGAATCGGCTCAAAAAACCAAAACGCACGGATACTCGGCATCCAAAGGGATCCCAAAACTTCGCCAAGCGATTTGTGACTGGTACAAACGCCGTTACGATGTCGATCTTGATCCTGAAACCGAAGCGGTTGCAACGATGGGTTCCAAAGAGGGATACGCCCATTTGGCTTATGCGATAACCAATCCGGGGGATGTCGTCGTTGTTCCCGATCCTACCTATCCTATCCATTCGTACGGATTTATTTTGGCGGGCGGTAATGTCCAAAAAATGGAATTGCCGTTTGATGAAGATTACAAAGTGGATGAAGAGCTCTTTTTTGAACGACTTGAACATGCGTTTCATGTGTCGTTTCCTAAACCGAAATATTTGGTTGTCAATTTTCCTCATAACCCGACCACTGCAACAGTAACTCCGGAATTTTATGTCCGCATCGTCGAGATGGCGAAGCGTGAACGTTTCTATGTTATCAGCGATATTGCGTACGGGGATTTGACGTTTGGCGGATATAAAACCCCATCGATCCTCTCGGTTCCGGGTGCGAAAGACGTAGCAGTTGAGAGTTTCACCCTCTCCAAAAGCTATAATATGGCGGGATGGCGCGTCGGATTCTTTGTAGGAAATGCCAAACTGATCGGTGCCCTTCAAAAAATCAAAAGCTGGCTCGACTATGGGATGTTCACTCCGATCCAAGTCGCGGCGACTGTCGCTCTTAATGGCGATCAAACCTGCGTTCGGGAGATCACCGATAAATACGATCACCGTCAAGACGTACTGATTGATGCATTTAACCGTGCCGGATGGCCGATACGCCGTAATCAAGCATCGATGTTTGTTTGGGCAAAAATTCCCGAATGTGCCCGCCATTTGGGAAGTTTGGAATTCTCCAAGCGCCTTTTGGTCGAAGCCAACGTAGCGGTTGCTCCGGGGATCGGATTTGGGGATTACGGCGATGAGTATGTTCGTATCGCGTTGATCGAAAACGATCAGCGTATTCGGCAGGCAGCTAAAAATATCAAACAATTTTTGAGTACTTTAAATTGCAAGGCTCCCGAGTGACTCGTGTCGGTGTTATCGGAGTCGGTACGGTCGGTCGTGCCGTAGTCGACATCTTGAAAAAAAACCAATCGATCATTAGTGCCCGTGCGGGTGAGACAATCAGTGTCAAAAGCGGAGTGGTTCGGGATCTCTCGAAGCTCCCCGATCTCTCTATCTCCCTATCTCAAAACCCTTATGATGTAGTGGATGATCCCGAAATCGACATTGTTGTCGAGTTGATGGGGGGAGTCGAACTTCCCTTTGAAATCGTCAAAAAAGCGCTCCAAAACGGCAAAGCGGTCGTTACTGCGAATAAAGCGCTTTTGGCGTATCACCGCTATGAACTTCAAGAGATCGCAGGGGACATTCCCTTTGAATTTGAAGCGAGTGTCGCAGGAGGAATTCCGATTATCAACGCGTTGCGTGATGGGCTCTCGGCAAATCATATCCTCTCTATTATGGGGATTATGAACGGTACGTGTAACTTTATGCTCACCAAAATGATGAACGAGGGGGCGGCGTACGAGAGCGTTTTGGCTGAAGCGCAAGCATTAGGATACGCCGAAGCCGATCCGACATTCGATGTGGGGGGATTTGACGCGGCTCATAAACTCCTTATCCTCGCATCGATCGCGTATGGGATCGATGCCAAACCCGAAGAGATATTGATCGAGGGGATCGAGGGGATCACTCCTGAGGATATCGCATTCGCCAAAGAGTTCGGATACACCATCAAACTCCTCGGAATTGCAAAACGTGACGGAGGTGAAGTGGAGCTTCGCGTTCATGCGGCATTGGTAGATGAGGATGCGATGATCGCCAAAATTGACGGCGTCATGAACGGTATCAGTGTTGTCGGAGATCGTGTCGGAGAGACCCTCTATTATGGTCCAGGAGCAGGGGGGGATGCGACGGCAAGTGCGGTAGTGGCTAATATTATCGATATCGTCCGTTCAGGAAAGCGCTCTCCAATGCTCGGATTTAACCATCCCCTTGAAGAGGGGCTTCGTTTAAAAGATCAAAACGATATCCGATCAAAATATTATTTGCGTCTTCAGGTATTGGACAAACCGGGTATATTGGCACAGATCACCTCATTGTTCGCTCATCATTTCATCTCTATCGAGGCGGTGATTCAGCGTCCCTCCGAAACAGAGTGTGCCCACTTGCTTTTTGCTACGCATGAAGCGACTGAACGCTCTGTTCATGCATTGATTAGCGAGCTTGAAACTCTTGAATCGGTATTAGAGACCCCATATATGATACGAATTGTATAAGATTAGTTCGTATCTCCCTTCCATTTTATACCTTAATAAAAATTTAACCTTAAATAATGTAATATACGCGTCCGCTTTGCTATATCGGACAAATAGAATTGAATGTTTTTAACTGCGCGAAGCCGTAGTTACAAGTATTGGTGCGATCAATCTCACCTACGATAAGCAAGTGATTTAACTCAATGGAGCTTGACCCATGAAAGTACGTTCTTCAGTGAAGAAAATGTGCGATGATTGTAAAGTCATCAAGCGTAAAGGGATTGTGCGCGTAATCTGCAAAACCCCAAAACATAAACAAAGACAAGGATAAGCATGGCACGTATTGCTGGTGTGGACTTACCTAAGAAAAAACGTATTGAATACGGTCTAACTTACATTTATGGAATTGGACTTTATACGTCACGTAAAATTTTGGATGCTACTGGGATCGATTACAACAAGCGTGTATATGAACTCTCAGAAGATGAGGCGGCGACAATCGCAAAAGAGATTCGCAGCAGCGGCATCGCTGTGGAAGGGGATCTTCGTAAAGAAGTTGCAATGGATATCAAAGCGTTGATGGATCTTGGTTCATACCGTGGTCTTCGTCACCGTAAAGGTCTCCCTTGCCGTGGTCAAAAAACCAAAACCAATGCACGTACGCGCAAAGGTAAAAAGAAAACCGTCGGCTCAGCCACAAAATAAGGGATTAGAGTATGGCAAAAAGAAAAGCAACCCGTAAAAAAATCGTCAAAAAGAATATTGCCAAAGGTATCGTACATATCTTAGCATCGTTCAACAATACCCTTGTAACGGTTACCGATGAGATGGGGAATATGATCGCATGGAGTTCGGCTGGCGCCCTTGGCTTCAAAGGTTCTAAAAAATCGACTCCGTTTGCTGCACAACAAGCAGTAGAAGCGGCTATGGAAAAAGCAATGGTCCACGGTATCAAAGAAGTGGGAATCAAAGTGCAAGGTCCAGGTTCTGGACGTGAAACTGCTGTTAAAAGTGTTGGTGCAATCGAAGGTGTTCGTGTCTCATTTATGAAAGACGTTACTCCGCTACCACACAATGGATGTCGTGCGCCTAAGCGCCGACGCGTGTAAGGAGGTTTGTAATGGCAAGATATAGAGGACCCGTAGAAAAAATTGAAAGAAGATTCGGAGTAAGCCTAGGTCTTAAAGGTGAGCGCCGTCTCGCAGGTAAAAGTGCCCTTGACAAACGTCCCTATGGACCAGGCCAACACGGTCAACGCCGTACAAAAATTTCCGAGTATGGTACTCAACTTCGTGAAAAACAAAAAGCGAAGTTCATGTACGGTTTGAGCGAAAAACAAATGCGTTCATTGTTTGCTGAAGCAAAACGTCGTACAGGTAACACCGGTACAAATTTGGTAATGCTTCTGGAACAACGCCTTGACAATGTTGTTTACCGCATGGGATTCGCAACGACTCGTCGTTTTGCACGTCAATTGGTAAATCACGGTCACGTTTTGGTCGACGGTAAACGCGTTGATATCCCATCATACCGTGTAAAACCGGGGCAAAAAGTGGAGATCCACGAGAAAAGCAAAAAAAACGCTCAAATCGTACGTGCGATTGAGTTGACAAACCAAACTGGACTTGCAGCATGGGTTGATATCGATCAAGACAAAGCGTTTGGTATTTTCACACGTCTTCCGGAGCGTGAAGAAGTTGTTATTCCAGTTGAAGAACGTCTAATCGTAGAGCTTTACTCGAAATAATCATTAAAGAAAGGGCGTTCAGCATGAAAAAAATTAAGACATCACCGCTTCTTCCGAAAGAGTTTGTCGTCGATCAAATCAGCGCGAACGAAGCGAATATCATCGCGTATCCGTTCGAAACCGGATATGCGGTTTCACTCGCTCATCCGCTTCGACGCTTTTTGCTTAGTAGCTCCGTCGGCTACGCACCGATCGGGATTAAAATTGAGGGTGCTAAGCATGAGTTTGACTCTGTGCGCGGTATGCTCGAAGACATTTCGGATTTTATCATCAATCTAAAAGGGATCCGTTTTAAATTGAAAAATGGGGTCAAAGAGAAAGAGATCACATATAGTTTTGCAGGTCCTTGTGAAATTCATGGTAGTGATTTGGATAATGATGATACGGAAGTGGTAACGCCAAATGCATTTTTGGCAACGTTAAATGAAGATGCGACGTTGACTTTCACCGTAATAATCCACCAAGGAATCGGGTACGTGCCAAGCGAAGACATTCGTGATATGCTGGATGAAGGTTATATCGCACTCGATGCCTACTTCACTCCAGTCCGCCATGCGACCTATTCGATAGAAAACGTACTGGTAGAAGACAATCCTAATTTCGAAAAAGTGATCATCAACATCGTCACAGACGGCCAGATCTCTCCGGTCGACGCGTTCAAAAACGCGCTTGAAGTGATGTACGCACAGATGGCTGTATTCAACAGCGAAGTGAGTATTAAAGCTACTACAACGGTTGAACGTGGCGATGAGCATCCAGAACTCAAACGTTTGGGCGCTCGTCTTGAAGACCTTGGTCTCAGCGCACGCAGCTTTAATTGTTTGGATCGTTCAAACATTAAATATATTGGCGAAATTGTTATGATGAGCCAAAATGATTTGAAAGAAGTGAAAAACCTCGGTAAAAAATCGTTCGAAGAGATTTTAGAAAAAATCACTGAGTACGGATATACCGTAGGACAAGATTTGCCTGACGAATTGATCAGTGCAATCAAGAAGAAAATAGAAGCTGAATAAGCTTTCCAAATCGCGCCGTTAGGTGTAGCTTTAGTGGCATAGCGGCAAGCGTCGCTTTGGAGCTTTGCCCCTAAAACGTTTAAATAAAATTAGTAGAGGAAGTATCATGAGACATCGTCACGGATACCGCAAGCTAGGTCGCACAAGCGCACATCGTGAAGCTTTGTTGACTAATCTTAGCATTGCGTTGATCGAACACGGTAAAATCGAAACAACGTTGATCAAAGCAAAAGAACTTCGTTCATTTGTAGAAAAATTGATTACAACTGCATGTGCAGGTGACGCGAACGCGCACCGTTCTGTATTTGCTGTATTGCAAAACAAAGAAGCGACAAAACGACTTATGAATGAAGTTGCCCCCAAATACAACGAGCGCAACGGCGGTTATACCCGTATCGTTAAAACTCGTATTCGCCGTGGTGATGCTACACCAATGGCGTATGTTGAACTCGTATAACGAGTTCAATAACCTTTCAACCCCTTAAATCGAGCTTCACTCGAAAATTATCCTTTTCGTATTAGTGCTTGTAAAGAGCGTTTTTTATACACTACTGCTCTAATTAAGTATTAAAAGGGACCCTAGAATGATTCCGTTCACTGATGAAGAATTAATGAATCCTGTTCGAAACGTTATTGATAAAATTCGTCCAAGTTTGGCACTTGATGGTGGTGATATCACTTTTTTGACAGTAAAGAATGGAACGATTTATGTGCAATTGCAAGGTGCATGTATTGGATGCTCCAGTAGTGGAAACACGTTGAAATACGGAGTGGAACGACAGCTTCGGATGGATATTCATCCTGAACTTTCTGTTGTCAATGTTCCACATGGGATGGAGCATCAAATTGATGCATTATAGCAATTTGATTTTGAGTCGATATTAGAAAAATGAGAAGGGCTCTTTTATGAAAACAAACCATTTATCCAAAACCCTCAAACAAGCTAATGAACATTTTTTGGCGGGTCAATACAAAGAAGCATTGCGTGATTACTCATTGGCGTTAAAAGATTATCCTGAATCCAAAGAGGCATACAACGGAGCAATTTTAGCCGACATGGCTATGGGTGGCGAGAGTGCCGGAGAAGCTTTGTTTGATTATTACACCATCTTGCGTAACGAAGATGTAGAATCTGCCGATGTGATCATCTCCGAAATTTTAGAGACAATGGATGGGGCTTTGGATCAGCTCTCGGGGCTTTTTCATGAGACGATCAAGCAGCGTCTTGCCTATGAAGATGGTATTATGTATACCGAATTTAAAGAGTTGGTGGAGAATGGGAACGATTTTAACCGCATTTTTGAGAACATCATGTTCTCAACCCGTGTCATCATTACCGAAAAAGAGGATTTTGTCGATTTTCTCGATAATTTGATCGATCATGGGTACAAAGAGATGGCACTTAGTTATTTAGAAAGTGCATTAGGTGTCTATCCGAATGATCAACAACTCCGCAATTTATTACGCCGTTTAGCCAAAGGGAAAAGCGTTGAAAATTGAGTTACGAGATCAACCGTATCGCTACATCAGTGAAAATTCGAGTGAATGTGGAGACGGTTGTGCTTTCTTGTTGACTAAACAAAATGAAAAATACAAAGAGGATGCCCTTTTGCGGGGTGCAGATTCGATTGTAACACCGCAGGAGTGTTGGAACCTTTTTGGTTTGGATCGACTTTGTGTCATTGGTATCACCGGAACGAACGGCAAAACGACAACTGCGAGCGCTATTTATTCTTTCCTCCTCGATTTGGGCTACAAAGCGGCGATGCAAGGTACTCGGGGATTTTTTATGAACGATATCCTAGTAGAGGGAAAAACGCTTACCACCCCTACGGTACTTAACACTTATCGCCATATGGCGCACGCAATTGCAGAGGGGTGTCAATATTTTGTTATGGAAGTGAGTTCTCATGCTATCGAGCAAGAGCGGATTGCTGGGATAAACTTCGGGCTTAAAATACTGACGAACATCACCCAAGATCACCTTGATTATCACAAAAGTATCGAAGAGTATGTTCGTATTAAAAATCTCTTTTTTGCCGATGAATCGAAAAAGTTGATCAATAAAGATGAACCTAAAGCCAGCTTCAATTTTAAAAATGCTTTCACCTACGGGGTGGAGAATCCCGCGACCTATAAAATTATGGCTTATTCCCTGAATAACGGTGTGAGCGGTGTACTAAAATACTTTGAAGAGCATATTCCGTTTGCCAGTTCGTTGCACGGATTCTTTAACCTTTATAATATCACCGCGGCATTTGCCGCGGTCCATTTGGTTACCAAAGAGCCGTTGGAGAAAATCGCCGATGCGATTGAAAATTTCGGCGGCGTGAGCGGTCGGATGGAGGTGGTGAGCGAGTCACCTTTGGTCATTGTTGATTTTGCCCATACCCCCGATGGGATGGAACAGGTACTCAATGCTCTCAAAGAGAAAGAGGTTTTGGTAGTTTTCGGTGCGGGGGGAGATCGCGACCGTACAAAACGTCCAATGATGGGTCGTGTCGCGTCTA
>JACXUE010000043.1 GCA_014764075.1 Sulfuricurvum sp. | reverse complement strand
CCTGCACGTCTACAGTTTCCAAGACCAGCATCTGCAGTTTTATCTATCATGGTATCAACGGCGAGTGCTACATCGGTTGGAACATTATTTAATCGAAGAACATTTCTACCACCAGCGCTTTGTAATGCAGCTACAACTGTCTGAGATGTATATTTACCTTCGATGCGGTATGAGCCTCCATCCGGCGATGTATTAGTAATTGGAACATCAAGACCGATCTCACGCATACGAGTTTGTACGGTATTGGTCGTGGATAGGTTGACATTATCAAAAACTCCGTTAGTAGTAGCAGCATTACCTCCATTGGCAGTTCCATCACCCAAAATTTGACCAGTACGATCACGATATTGATTGACTGCAACTTGCCACCCTTTGACAAAAGTGTTGTAAAAACGTTTTTGTTCTGAACTGTTGATCATGTCGGTACCTTTCATAACACCGCCGATGATCAAACCGATAATGATCAGAACAATCGAGAGTTCGATCAGGGTAAAACCTCTTCTTTGCATAGTGACTCCTTTGGATAAGTTTCAACTATTATATCGGATAAAAAGTAAAAAAAGCAAATTTCGGTTTGATTACGATATTTCGCTGATAAGATCGTATATCGGTCCCATGAGACCCGCCATAATCAGTGCCATAAAACCACCGACGAAGATCAAGACGAGCGGTTCGATCACCTTGCCTATGTTTTCGGCGTAATAGTTCACTTTTTCGTGATAATGTTCGGCGATCAGGTTGAGCTGAGTATCCAAAGCCCCCGATTCCTCTCCGACTGACATCATCCGAAGCATAAACGGGCTAAAGAGCTCGGTTCGTTTGAACGATGCGGAGAGTTGAAGACCGCGCGAGACATCATCGCTTGCCTCTTTGAGCCCTTTTTGAAACACCTCGTTTTTGATATTCTGGTATTTCATGTGAGAAAATTTAAAACCGACGATGATGAGGATGAACCCGATGGCGAGGTATCCGATGTAGTTGGTGAGGAACTCTGACATGGCGATAATAAAGAGTGTCAAAGGGGGGAGTTCTACTTCCATCATTTTAAATAGTTCGGTCATTTGCGGGAGGACGTAGAGCATCCACACCAGCATGGCGGCAGTGACGGTTGCAAAAGCAAAAGAGGGGTAGATTAGGGCTTGTTTCGCCTTTTTTTTCAATGCGTAGGTTCGTTTCAAAAACGCCGCACCTCTCTCCAGCGTTGCTTGGAGCTGTCCAGTCTCTTCTCCGATATGGATCAGATTGACGATCATCGCCCCTAAACTCTTTTCATAGGGTTTAAAGGCACTGGAGAGTGATTTTCCGATACGGATATCTTCGGCCACCGCAACCAGCATTTTCTTAAATCTCGGGTTATTGGTATCTTCGGCGATATCAAGTAATCCAGAATGGAGAGGAAGACCCGATTTGATGACAAGATGGAGACTTTCGATAAGTTCTATCACCTCTTCGGGAGAAATTTTAATCCGACTTGAGGAGAGCAGGGGGGTTAAAAAATCGGGAATTTGACGTACAGAGAGGGGGATAATGCGGTGACGGGTGAGGTTTTTGAGCAGATCGCTCATACTCTCTTCTTCATAAAAACCGTATGATCGTTGACGTTCACTGTCGAGATATTCAACCAAAAAGAGCATTAGAGGACAACCCGATCGATCTCATCAAAGGTAGTAAGCCCTTGTAACACTTTGATATGTCCATCGTCACGCATGCTTAGCATCCCTTTTTGGCGTGCTGCGCGTAGAAGAGTTTGTGTGGTAGCGTTATCAGAGATGAGCGATTCGATCTCCTCATCCACTTCGAGAATTTCGATGATCGCCATCCGTCCGGTATACCCCGTATTTTGGCATTGAGGGCACCCTTTTGCTTCGTAAACATGATCGGTCGGATAGGCTGCTGTCAGTTGGGTATGAATATGCCGTCGTTCAAGCTCATCGGGAGAGATCGGCCGCGACACTTTACAATTAGGACATAGTTTGCGCACTAACCGTTGGGCAATAACGGCTAAGAGGCCCGAGCCGATGAGATAGCTGGGTATTCCAAGATCGGAGAGACGAGGGATCGTACCGATGGCGTCGTTGGTGTGAAGGGTCGATAAAACCAAGTGACCAGTGATCGAAGCACGGACGGCGAGTTCTGCCGTCTCGGCATCTCTGATCTCACCGACGAGCATAACATCGGGGTCTTGGCGCATAAATGAACGTAGTGCTGTATCGAAAAGGTAGCCGGCTTTTCGGTTGACTTGCGTCTGTTTTACAAAAGAGAACCGATATTCGATCGGGTCTTCGACGGTTAGGATATTTTTTTGGAGGGGGTTGATTTTACGCAATGCCGAATACAGGGTTGTCGTTTTACCGCTACCCGTCGGTCCGACCACGAGAATAACACCGTAGGGTTTGGCAAAGTAGTGTTCGATTTTTTGGATGTTTGCCGGCGAAAATCCTAAGTGCGATAGGGAAAACAAAGAGCTGTTGCGTCCTAAAATACGCATAACGACGTTTTCTCCGAAATTGGTCGGCATGGTCGAGACGCGAAGGTCGAATTTTTCATTGAGGAAGTCGTAACTAAAAGCGCCGTCTTGGGGTTTGCGCTGTTCGGCGATGTCGAGTTCCGCCATGATTTTAATCCGTGCAACAATCTGCTGGTGCTGATCGATCGGTATCGAGAAATAGTGCCGTAACACACCGTCGATTCGATAAAAGATATGGGTTGCCGCCCCTTCGGGGGTGAGATGGATATCGGTGGTGCGGTCTTTAATCGCATTATTTAAAAAGAGATCGAGTAGTCGTACCACATCAATCGGGATTTTTTCAGAGGCTTTTTTGGCAATCGATCGAATTTCGGTTTCGATAGGGTTTTGGAGCTGATGATAATAAATTTGGGTATAACGGGCAATTTTACTTTTGTCGGCGATGACAAAATGGATTTGCTTACGGGTCTCTTTGCGGAGATAATCGAGTGTCATGAGGTCATTGACATCTTGGGTGGCGATGGTAAGAGTGTCTCCCTCAACGTACAGCGGGAGGATGAGTCGTGTTTGTGCTATATTCTGAGGTACAAGGGTGAGCGCGTCATTGGAGGGGGTGACCGAGTCCAAATCGACGAATGAGAGATTGTTTTGGATCGCCATTGCCTCGCCGATTTCATTGGGGGTGATAAAATCGAGATCAACAAGAATCTCACCGAAAAATTTGGGATTGACTTTTTGGACATCCAGTGCCACATCGACTTGTTCTGAGGAGATAAAGCCGAGTTCTTGGAGGAGTTGTCCTATCGGTTTGGGTTGAGCCATTCTTGATCCCTTCTAATTAATAACCAATGCAAATTGACGCGTTGTAGATATTGTACCGCTTGTGATTTGTATGGTAAATACACTTGTCCCAACTGCAGTAGGTGTTCCGGTAAGAACACCTGTGGCACCATCCAAATTAAAAGCTGGAGCTCCAGGAGGAAATGCTCCTTGCGTTCGTGCAAAAGTATAGGCTCCATTGCCGCCGTTGCCTACAAATTGTACGGTATAAGGTGTTCCTACTGTTCCATTGTGCAATGTAGGATTAATAATGGTTGGAGCTTGGCATTCTACGCGAGATTGGATTTCATTGAGTGAAACGTGTGTATGAAAATCATCATATCCACGACCGCCAACCACTGTATTCCATTGCGGAAAAGTTATGTTGTCTCCTACGCGTGTCGTTTGTCCCAACATATTTTCACCCGCGACGGCGAGGACAAATGCAATATTTGGTGTATTGACGCCATTTGGATCGGTTACGTTTAAAACGGTTGTTGTTCGATCGCATAAATTTGCCTGTAGAACTGCATCGGAATTATAATATATAGGGGTATTTCCTGCTCCGACCAATCCTAACCCCGTAAATTCACTTGCATTTGGCAATCGGTTGTTTTGGATGGCAAACGCGATGACTGCCTCTTTTGCCGCTTCGAGGGTTTGTTTGGCTTGGGTATCGCGCGCTTTTTCTTCCATTACTTGCAACAACTGAAACGACCCCCCCGTCAAGAGACCGATGATGATCAAAACGATGGCGAGTTCGATAAGTGTGAAACCTTTTTTCATGGCTGACTCCTTAGAATATTTAGTCGTGATTGGGCATTTTGACGGAGAGTTTCATGCGAACTTCCTAGTTGGGTAATCTGTGTATAGTAAAAAATTGCCTGCTTTGTATCACCTTTCATATCGACACTTCGCGCATAAGCATAAAGGATATGGGGATCAGAGGGGTTGATATCATGCGCCATTCTGTTAAAAATATAGGCACGGGCGATATCTCCGGCATATTCGAAATGATAACCGCAGAGCATCGCTAAGCGACCGCTTTTATCCAATGCCAGATAAGGGGAGAGATCGCTGTAGAGATTGGAGCGACGACTCTCCAGCGCACCGACTCCATAGGCATAGAGGTAATCGATGATACTGCGTTTATTATCGATGAGCCGTTCTAAGTGGTGGAATGCCCCCTCTTTGCCGTACAAGTAGGCGAGATTGAGAAGAATGGGGCGATCATCCATACCTGATGAGATCATCATTTCATAATAGATGATGCTTTGGGTAATATCACCGTTTTGAAACGCTTTTTGGGCATCTAGGATGAGGCGTGTTTTTTCATGTTCACTTAACTTTTGAGTTTTTATTAGCGATCCTGTCGGAGCAATTTTTTTCGCTTTTTCGGCGATTTTTTGATTTAAAGGGATCCGATTCGGGTTGTAGGGGAAAACCACCGGTGAGGTAAAACCTGAGCGTTTAAAATCTGCTAAAATAGCCGGAAGTTCTGCTTGGTTTGGGGTGTCGATATAGCGGGTCGCATAGTAGGCTCCGACTTTATAGATCATGATTCCGTCGTGGTATTTTGGAGGGAGTTTTTTCACCACAGCGGCGGCACCTTCGTAGGATTTCGATGTGAAGATCTGGATGGCATAAGGGCGTTCGGTGGATTGAGGTGAAGTGGATAGCACCGATACAAGCTCAGCACCATGCAGAACAATTACAGATGTAGCAATCAACAAAAGGAGAGATTTCATGGCTTGACCACGTTGAGTTTAAGTAAAATAACCAATTCCTTTTTTTGATCAACGATATTGGTTTGTGAGAAAAGTGCGCCTATGTAGGGGATTTCACCTAAGAGGGGAAGTCTTTTTCTCTCATCTTTTTTGGTATTGCTAATGAGTCCGCCGATGAGGACGAGATCGTTGTCTTCGGCTTGGATGACGGTTCCTGCCTCTTTGATATTGATGATCGGTGCACTCACGACCGTTCCTGTCGTTGTGGTTGTAGCAGTGGTCGAAATAGTCCCCTCTATACTTTTTTCACCTACGACGTTGGTGGTTACCGGAACGATATTGAGGATAATTTTTCCCTCTTCGGTGATTTTTGGCGTTACCCCTAACGAGAGACCCTCAAGTACATCGCGTCGGGTATATTCATACAATGGCGGAGTCACTGTGCCGTCAATGTTAGTACCAGGTGTCACTTGTAAATCCCAAAAAGGGATCAACTGTCCTGAAGTGATGAGTGCCGATTGACCGCTGGAGACTTTGATGCGAGGGTTCGAGAGGGTCTCAACATCGCCCGCACTGTCAAGGGCGTTAATAATTCCGGTGATATGTTTATCGGTATATCCCAGTACGCCGGCAATCGTCCCTGAACCGGAGAGTTTTAGGGCTTGAGAGAACGAAAAATCTCCTGTTTTGCCGCTGAGTGTACTCCAATCAACACCGAGTTGATGGTCATCGTTTAGGACGACTTCGAGTATTTTTGCTTCAATGAGAACTTGACGAGAGGCGCTTTTTTTGATTTTTTTGAGCATCTCCTCGATGGAGTCGAGCGATTTTTTGGTATCGGTAACCACCAACGTTCCGGTAAAACTGTTTAGGGTGTATTTCCCTTTTTCACTGAGGAGATCTTTTACGTTGGTTTCGATCTGTTTGTAAAAGTCGTTGGCTTCGATGGGATTTTTGTAGTTTAAGGCAAATTTACCATTTATACTTGTCCCATTCCCACTATCGCCTGAGCCTAGCATGTCACCCCCCAATGCGGAGTCGAATGAGGTGGTAGAATGGATATAGGGTATAGCAAAGGTACGTTGAGAGTATTGTTTTACATGGAGGATGGAGCCTTCGATAACATACGAACAATCCGCCAGGTCACTGAGTAAATCGAGAGCTTCTTCGGTGGAAGCGCGCTCAAGCGTGAGTGTTACCAGAGTGTTGGTATCGACATCTTTATCTATGATGAGGTTCAATCCTGCCGATTGAGAGATGGTGTAGAGGAGTTGTCTAAGATTGGCGTTTTCTGCTGAGATAGAGATTGTTTTTCCGCTAAGCGGAGAGAGATTTTGATAGACACTCGGGAGTACGACAGGGGGAGGAGTGGATGTGCTCTTGGTGCCCATGAAGTTGGCGATCTCTTTGGACGCGGAGGCATCACGAGCCTGCGTTGAGAGCTTGTTAGGATGTATTGGTGCAGTTGCGCTGTAGCATCCGCCCATAATTAGACTGATACAAAATGTTGCCGTTAATGAAATAATTTTATCCATTGATCCCCTCTGTCTGTGTGAATTAATACTTTCGAAGTTTCTACTTGAAGCAATTGTACCCCATCGATCCTTTGACCGACCCGCATAATTTTATTGTTGATGATCGCCATATTCTGTAACGGTAAAACCATCTGAACGCTCCATGTTTTAGGATTTGACGTTATGTTTCCATCGCTAAAACGGAGTAGCGGTGGAGGTGCTTGTAATATTGTTTCAGAAGAGTTTTGGGGTATCACATGCGCTATCGACGCTCTTATGGGGTGATACATCTGTTGTGCTATCCAAAATCGGTTTTGTTCACGTGTGATCATTTTTTGCACGAGAGAAGCATAGGCCGATTCATGTCGCTGGATGGTTCTGTAGGCTTCCCCTTTGGTATTGATGAGATCCATTACCGCATCGCGATCAGAATCGATTCTCTCTTCGAGAGCTTTGAACCCATAAGGACTCACAACCCATATCAATGCAAATAGAGCAAAGGGGCTTAATAATGTGAGAAACGACTTATTCTCCAGATGTAGCATTCTCACCCCCTTTGATTGGATGAATAAGGGTTAGTATTCCACTTATTCTATCTTCTTTGTAAGAAAGTTCTTTAATCTGAATAAATCCATCAAGATAGCGCAGAGCCAAAAATCGATCGATATCGGAAGGGTTTTTAGGGACAAATGTAAATCCAATATCCATTTTTGCGGAGGTATCGTAGTAAACGAATTTGGAGACCCGAAATTGATAAAGAGATGCGTATTGATCGTAAAAAGCGATCATACTGAGTTCTATCGCTTCGTTCTCGAGAATTTGATTTTCTATACGTGGGAGGATGTTTTTGGTGAGCCACCGATTGGTTTGATCAATTTCTCGTAATTCCCTAAGATCATTTTTGGTTTGATCATTGAGGCGTTCAATGGTGAGACGTTTTTCTTCGAGCCAAGGAACCGATCCTATAAGTAGCGCACTCAATGAGAGGAGTACAAAAGAGATGAAGAGTCGTTTATTCATCCGTTGTCTCCTTGCTGAGGGTCTGTAGCGGTTTGTTGAGTTATACCATAGGTTACCGTTGCTTCGAACGTGAGGGTATCGTAATTAATTTTATAAAGAGGAGTGATTGAGGCTAGTTGGGGTTTTAGAGTAGCGATCTTTTGTTTAAATGTTTTTTCAAATAAGTATAACTCTTTCAAGGTTGTGCATTTTTTAGAAAAGCTAAGCGTTAATACTCCCCCCTCAGGTGTATGGCTATACGCACTCTGAGAGGGGTGAATCAACGAAAATAGGTCATCAAACACAATCATAGAGTCTAAAAAATGGTGATCAACTTCGGTAGATACCTCTAAGAGGGCAATTGCTTTTTGGAGTT
Organism: Sulfuricurvum sp.; assembly: GCA_014764075.1. Classification (GTDB taxonomy): domain Bacteria; phylum Campylobacterota; class Campylobacteria; order Campylobacterales; family Sulfurimonadaceae; genus Sulfuricurvum. Next base: position 1,837 of record JACXUE010000043.1, on the reverse strand, counting down.
GGTCATTATCGAATGTTACTGTATTTTGGAGGGTTTGTTCTAATTGTGCGCGTGTGTTGTGATAGTCATCGCGTCCGGCTTGATACTCAGTATAGGCACTAAAGCTGAAGTATACTCCCAAAACCATAACCAAGAGTGCAATAGAGAAGACAATTTTAGTCCCGAAATCAAACTCTTTAATCGCTTTGACACGTGTGGGAAGAAAGTTCATACTTTCGGGCAAATAGAGCATCCCAATATCCAAGATGTAGTTTTGAGCGGTACTGAGTTCTAGCCCTTTTACCATTAATGTCGGCGCAAGGGTACATACCCTTAAACCTGTTATGGCTTGGAGTTGAATCGTTGCCATTTCACCATCAGCAATATTGCCGCTGATGGCGATAAATTCAAACGCTACTTCACGATACTGCTGATGGGCATAAGCAACTGTGCGGTTGATATCGCTGATCTGTTCCATGACCCGTTCGATTTCATCGGTTGATTGCAGCTCTCCGACCCGACTGAAAAGTAACGTACCTTTATTAACCGCCACGATGAGGTTTCGATCTTCTTGGGTGTAAACACTTAAATAGCTTTTATCCCGAAAAATTTCCTCTGAAATTGAAAAAAGGGCATACACTTCTGACGTAATGGCATCGATATGTTCCCATTGCGTTAAGGGAGAGATTGCATCGTAAATTTCCCGTTCATACAAACCTTTATAGTGATGTTGGATGCTTTCACCCAAGGGATCAATGATGGCATCTACTTTATTTAATACAAGAGGTTCATTAATGAGGCGCTCATCATGTAGTTTAACGGATAGAGCTTTGAGGATGGTGGCTTCGTTTTTAATGACTGAAGGGAGTGCAATCGACTCTTCGATGGTATCTAGAGGGGAAAAAAAGATTAAAATTTTTGTTCTGTTAACGAGATGAGTGGATAATTGTGTAAGTTCATCAAGCTCAATTGGGGGGAGAAAAGTATAAACACCTTTATTCTTTTCGATATCTAAAATAGTTGCGTGATCGTTTCGGAAACGGACGATGGAAAGTTTTTTCACGCTACCCCTCAGAAATCTAATAATCGACAGTTTATCACTCATTTAATGCTTGACTTAAATATTGGACATACACTTTTTCAAAGCAATTATTATACCACTAAAGTTTAATCTAGGGGGTAAAATCTTTAAACACTAATCGTATTAAAAGCCCTTTTCGCTATAATTCGCCCACTTATTGCCACCAGCAATGGCGATGGGGAGAGAAAAATCAAAGGAGTTTCTTATGAAACACGCATCGATGGGCAAATACCGCCCGTATCCACAAGTCGATTTGCCAAACAGAACTTGGCCGTCTAAAACCATCACGCACGCCCCTATCTGGTGCAGTGTCGATCTTCGCGACGGAAACCAAGCGTTGATCACCCCGATGAATTTGGATCAAAAACTCTCTCTCTTCAACCTCTTGCTGAAACTCGGATTTAAAAATATTGAGGTGGGATTCCCCTCCGCGTCCAAAGTCGAATTTGACTTTTTGCGCGCCCTCGTGGATCAAAAATTGATCCCTGATGATGTGACGGTACAGGTTCTTGTCCAAGCGCGCGAACATTTGATCGACAAAACGTTTGAAGCTCTCGCGGGGGTTAAAAAAGCGATTGTCCATTTGTACAACTCTACCTCCGTAGCTCAACGTAAGATCGTATTCGGAAAAGAACAAGACGAAATCATCGCGTTGGCGTTGGAGGGTGTCGATATGGTCAAAGCGCGTGCCGCCAAACACGATGGCGAGATCATGTTGGAGTATTCCCCTGAGAGCTTTACGGGGACGGAGTTAGAGTTTGCCGCCCGTATCTGTAA
>JACXUE010000204.1 GCA_014764075.1 Sulfuricurvum sp. | reverse complement strand
ATTGAGCAAGGTCGCGTGTGTTTAACCGCAAACGCGTACCGCCAGCGATTTGTCGCAAGGCGATTTTCTTTTGGTACTTTTCTTATGAAAAAGAAAAGGACATTCATAGACACTAGAACGTCGAGACAACCCACATCGTAACAAAATACCCGCCAATAAGCAACCATGCAAACATCGCCCCTGCGGTGTAGAGCGGTGCAAGTCCCAACCCCTTGAATTTAGCAAATCGCGTCCCCATCCCCAAAGCAGTCATCGCCATCGTGAGGAGGAACGTATCGATGATATTGATATTCTCAACCGTCGAGGCTATCAATGCCGCCATCGCTTCTCCCGCATGAGCGGCGCTGTATTGGGAAAGCAACGAGTTAATTCCCGCCATACCGATAAAATAGACGGCAAACCACGGGATAACAAGTTTGACTCCGCCGCCCGCTGTTCCATGTTTGTTTGCCAAATATGACAAGTACATCCCCAAAACAATTAACATCGGCGCAATCATAATAACACGGGTCATTTTGACGATCACCGCCGCATCGGCCGCATCTTTACCGTACGCTCCGCCGACCGCAACGACCTGTGCTACCTCATGGATAGTGCCGCCGACGAAAATACCGAACGTCCGATCATCCATCCCCGCAAATACCCCTGTGCTGTAGAGCGCCGGATACAAAAACATCGCGACGGTTCCGAACAACACCACCATCGAAACGGCAATCGCCGCTTTATGCTCTTCGCTCTTCAATACCGGCTCGGTAGCCAAAACCGCTGCCGCACCGCACACCGATGCCCCTGACGCGGTGAGCATCGAGGTATCGCGATCCATTTTAAATATCTTTTGACCCAAATAGGTACCGAGAACAAACGTGGTTGAGAGCATGATGAGCGACACCATGAACCCCTCCACCCCCACTTCGGCGATTTGTTGAAACGTAATCCGAAAGCCGTAAAAGACGATGGCAAAACGGAGGATTTTTTTACCCGAAAAGGTAATCCCCCCTTCCCATCCGGTAGGGGTTTTCGAGTGGAGAGTGTTAGCGTAAAAAATCCCTAGAACGATCCCCACAACCAATGGAGAGATTCCGAGATTTTTGATAAACGATAGATCGGCGATCATCGTCGCCGCAGCGGCGAAAATAGCGACAAATACGATACCGCTGAGGGTATCTTTGCGCTTGGCGGGAGAAAATGGCATTAAGCCCCCTTTTTTGAAAACTAAAAGGGGCGATTATAAAACATTATTGCTAAGACTCTGTTAATGTTCTCACATTAGGGGACGATGATCTCCAATCGGTTCGGGATTGCCTCGGATGTGGAACCTTTCACTTTCTCACCCCCTTTGAAGATAAGCCGTTTCTCCAATCCCGCCGTTTTCGACAGATAGTTTTGAATCGCCGTACTGCGTGCGTTCCCCAATGCAGAAAGCTCTTGCGGATTGAGCACTTGCATCGAAACCAGTTTGTCGATCAGTGACGCCGAGTAATGGCGGACAAATGCCATCTCTTCTTGATACTGTTCCTCTAGTTTTGCTTTAAGAACTTTGAGCTCTTTTTTATCCACCGTCTCTTCGGCAATCTCCTCTAGAATATCGAGAGGAATCGCCTGCACCGAATCGATTTTGTACCCTAAATCCAAAAGGCGTTACTCCGATCTTTTCCCATCCCAGCGACACCGAATCATCCCGCATATCGTTCACAACCCAATCTTCTAAGACCACCTTCCCTTTAACAAGGGTTTCGGAAGGATGATAATCGATATCGGCGTC
>JACXUE010000042.1 GCA_014764075.1 Sulfuricurvum sp. | reverse complement strand
GATTGGTTGATATGACGGTTCTTATCGGTAATCACTGATGCTCCGGTTTACGAATTATTTCGATACCAAAACACTTGATCCCTTTATACTTGAAAAAGGGTTTGAAGCGGTACGCTACGAAGCGACTTCGGGCTCTGTAGGGTATTATCATCTCCCCAAGCACTCTCAATCCTTGGTTGATGAACTTCAAGAACTTTACCATCGGATTGAACGTCGATTTAATACAATCGCTATTATTGGGATCGGCGGTTCTTCCCTCGGAATCAAAGCGATTGAGAGACTTTTACGTCCAAGTACCCCGAATGCTAAAAAAATGGTTTATTTGGAGAACTCCGATCCTGTTGCCGTGATGCAGGGGATGAAACAAATTGACAAATTTCGTACCCTTTTTATCGTCATCTCCAAATCGGGCGGTACAGTAGAGACGATGTCGATTTTTAAACATCTTATTTATACTTTTGAGTTAACTCTAGACCACTCTGATCAAATTCTCGTTGTGAGCGATGAAGACTCCATTTTGTCTAAATTTGCCGATAAACATCATTTGCGCCGTTTCGCTATTCCCGCTAATGTTGGGGGGCGGTTTTCGGTGCTCAGTGCTGTCGGTGTTGTTCCGTTAACATTGGCTGGATTCGACACCAAATCGATATTAGAGGGGGGAGAAGGGTTTTTAGAGCGGTTTTGGAACCGCGAGGAAGAACACACAATCCAAAAAGCGGCTTATTATGTTACCCATAGCGAACAATATCCGATGAATGTTTTGTTTGGCTACTCTGATTCGTTTGAAGAATTTGGAAAATGGGTGGTTCAGCTTTGGGGCGAGTCTCTTGGAAAACGGAACCGTCAAGGTGAGAGGGTGGGGCTTACTCCAATCTCTTTGATCGGTTCGGTCGATCAACACTCTTTTTTGCAGTTGATCGTTGAAGGACCGCTCAATAAAACAGTCACCTTCATGCACATCGAACATTCTGAAGAACACTTGATGATTCCTGAACTCTCTCTTGCTTATTTGGAGAAAACCGATTTTGTAAATGGGTATGGTTTCAATGAATTGATTAATGCGCAATGCGGAGCCACACTTCAAAGTGTTTTAAAAAGTGGAGTGGTCAGTGTCGATGAGATTGTATGGAAAGCGATTGACGAAGTCTCTGTCGGGGAGCTAATACTCTATTTTGAAGTGTTAACCTCTCTAAGCGGAGCGTTATTGGAAATTAATACATACGATCAACCGGGTGTTGAGATCGGTAAAGAGATCCTCGCAGCTTATTTTCACAAGGGGTAAAAACTCCTTGTGTAAAAATTAGATTGTAGCCCCTAACTCTTTTTCAGATTCTGCTACTAAATTATCCATCACATTAAACAATTGCAAGCTGGCACGTTCCATGGTTTCAAAGTTGCTGATAACTTCATCTTGATGCTCAACTGAATGATCGCCGTCTTCAAGGAAGTGGAGGTTGCTATTTGCTTTTTGATGTACAGTTGCATGGGGATGCTCAATCTCTTTATAGCTCGGTAAGTGGGAAAATTTCTCTTTAGCTAAACCGCTATCGTACCATTTTCCGAGTCGACATTCGTGATGAGTGTCAAATTTTCCTTCAATTTTGCCATTAACCAAGCTTCTATAGGCGTTCGACTTGAAGATGATATGATCAATCTTTGCCAAGGGCTTCGATTGCGGCATTGAGAGCTAAAAGGTTGGTTTGATCGGCAATATCTTTGATAAGATTGACAACCGAGGTAATCTCTACGGTTTTTTCGTTGAGCGAATGGATTGCCCCTGCTGAAGTTTGAACCAATTCTATCAAACGATTGAGTTTGATGATAATGGTTTCGATCTCATCAACGGTTTCAGATGAATTTTTAGATGTTCTTTGACTCATCGTTACAATAGTGTTAAGGCGTAGAATAGTATTTTGTAGATCGTGTTGAATCACCTCCATTCCACCCCCTATTCCTGAACCAATTTTTCCAAGTGAACCATTAAGTATCGATTTTTGAATATGGAAATGGGTTGTTTCCATTGCATCTATTGCTTTATTGATAAAAAGAGATGCCTCTTTAAACTCCCCGTGCAACCCTTGTGTATTTATACGGCGATAGTAGTGCTTATGGCTTGACGCTTCGACACTGGCTCTAATTTCACGGATAAAGACTTCAATTTGATCAAACATACTATTGGTGTTCCAAGAAAGATCATAAAGTTCTCCGAAATCTTGAATATTGGTAATACGACCTTCAAGTTGCCCTTTTTCGCCACTTTTGATGAGCATAGCCACTTCATTAATCGTTTTTTGGGTTTGACGGATATGGACAAATATAATCCATGCCAAAGCAAAGTTGGCAAAGTTAATAAGTCTAATCCAACTCCATCCATCAAGAACCGTTTCAACAGCTAATGCAATGACAAATAACGCAATGGATGCTATATTGGCGTATTGTATTTTAGAGAGAGAGGATGAATTCGTCATAACTGACCCCTTTTTCTTTGAGTAAATTATTTAAAGCTTCCTCTGATGCTGTTATGCCACCGCTTCTTTCTTTTTGTAGCAGTGTTGTGTAAAGTGGTTTGATAATATTCAACGCTTTATCTGATGGCTTGCGTCGAACCGAATGGTAATTGCTGATTTGGCGATTATGATCAAATGAAGGAGTTACATGAGCAAAAACCCAATAATAATCACCGTATTTAGTTTTGTTCTTGACATAGGCAAAAATCTCTTTACCTGCTTTGATGTGACTCCACAAGAGTTTAAAAACAACTGCTGGCATATCTTCATGCCGGAGTATATTATGGGGCTGATTTATAAGTTCTGATTCGTTATACCCTGACATTTTTATAAACAAAGCGTTTCCGTAGGTAATTTTACCTTGAAGATCCGTTTTGGATACGATGAATTGTTCATCGTCGAATGTAAGTTCTTGATTTGCCATAAAGCCTCTCTCTTGTATTGAAATCATATAAACTATCAACGCTAGTTTAACAGCCATTTCCTGAAAATTTTCCCCTTAATAGGAGAGTCGACAAATCGGATAAAAATATCATTTCCATTGTTACGAGGAATTGCAACATAACTTAGATGGTCGAGTTGATCGATTTTGCCGATCGACTCTTTGGTTAATCCGCACTCATGGATTAACGCTCCGACGATGTCACCTGGGCGGAGTTTTTCTTTTTTCCCCGCATCGATGCATATCGTCCGCATTGCTGGATTGGTAGGATAGGTTTTTATGAGTTCAGGGAGTTCTCTGAGGGTGATGGAACGTCCCAATTTATGAAATCTCTCTATTTGATATTCTCCTACCAAACTAATCGCTAATCCAACTTTTCCGGCACGTCCCGTCCGTCCGATACGATGGGCATAACGTTCGATCTGTGTGGGTATATCGACATTGACGATAGCATCGAGCCCATCTATATCGATTCCTCGTCCAACGAGATCGGTGGCAACCAGTATAGGGGTGCTCAGATTGCGAAACTGAATGATTGTTTCGTTGCGGTCGAATTGTTTCATATCCCCGTGCAAAAGAGCAGTGTGGATTCCTAGTCGATTGAGATCATCATAGAGGGCATCTGCTTCAGCTTTGGTGTTGCAAAATAAGATAGCATTGGTGATGTTGTGAAATTGGAGTATTTGGGGGATAGCTGAGAGCTTGTCATTACACAAATACGCAATTTCTTCGATATTTGGTTGATGGACAGCGGGTTCAATTTCGATAACGAGAGGATTTTTCATCAACCCTTCGGCAATCTTTTCTACCGATTCGGGAAACGTTGCTGAAAACAATAATGTTTGGCGAGAGGTTGGAGTGAATTGCAAAATCGCGCCGATATCATCGATAAATCCCAAGTCCATCATTTGATCGGCTTCATCCAATACAACACTTTGGATGGAAGCGAGATCGACAGTTTTCATTTGAAGGAGTTTTAAAACTCGCCCAGGAGTTCCGACGATAATATGGGCACCGTGCTTTAGGGAGTGTATTTGCCCTTTCATTGCAATCCCTCCGCACAATGTCAGAACTTTGATATTGCCGATTTCGGAGGCTAGGGAGCGTATGACCTTGGCCACCTGTTCGGCGAGTTCGCGGGTCGGGCAGAGGATTAGGGATTGTATTCGAAACATACAGGGAGCAATTTTGTTGAGAATTCCAAGACCAAAAGCCAATGTCTTTCCACTGCCGGTTGCCGCTTTGGCAACGATATCTTTTCCCTCTAAAATAGGTGGGATAGATTGTTCTTGAATCGGTGTCATTGCGGTAAAGGATAGACGTTTTAGGGCGGCTTGAAGTTCAGATTTTAGAGATAGAGTTTCAAATGAGGACATGAGGTTAACTTTGGTATGAAGATACGAGATTATAACACAAGGGAGTCGTCATCCTCGTGCTTGACACGGGGGATCCAGCTAGATTCCCGCCTTTGCGGGAATGACGGGAAGAGAGAGGCGGATTATACGGCTTTGATGGTAACGCCGTATTTCTCTTCAGCAACGTTACGTGCTTCGAGGTGGTAGTTGTTGATCTCGTTGAAGTTGAGATATTTGTAAACGTCATCCGTTTTCCCAGCGAGTTTTTCAGGAACGATACTCATATATTCTGCTACCGTAGGGATTCGACCGAGTTTCGCGCATACGGCTGCAAGCTCTGCAGAGCCGAGGTAAACCCGTGTCCCTTTTCCGAGACGGTTGTCAAAGTTACGAGTTGAAGTCGAGAAAACGGTTGATCCCTCGCGGCTAGACGCTTGATTACCCATACAAAGTGAGCACCCCGGAACTTCAGTTGTAGCCGCCACTTCTTTGTAGATGTCGTAGTATCCTTCGTTGATAAGTTGTTGTTCGTCCATACGGGTTGGAGGTACGATCCAAAATTTTTCAACGCCGATTTTACCTTCACCTCGCATTACTTCACCTGCTGCACGGTAGTGACCGATGTTGGTCATACAGCTTCCTAGGAAGACCTCGTGGATGGTATCACCCGCAACTTCAGAGAGCAATTTAACGTTATCGGGGTCATTTGGGCATGCAACGATCGGTTCTTTCATGTCGTTTAGATCGATTTCAATAATTGCCGCGTATTCTGCATCGGCATCCGGCTCCATTAGTGTCGGATTTGCCAACCACTCTTTCATTTTGTCGGCACGACGTTGGAGTGTGCGAGCATCTTCATATCCATCGGCTATCATCGCTTCGATGAGGGTGACGTTGGATTTGAGGTATTCGATGATCGGCTCTTTGTTCAAACGAACCGTACATGCCGCCGCTGAACGCTCAGCTGACGCATCGGAAAGCTCAAACGCTTGTTCCACTTTCATATTTGGAAGACCTTCGATTTCCAAAATACGTCCGTTGAAGATGTTTTTCTTCCCTTTTTTCTCAACTGTGAGCAAACCTTGTTGTATTGCGTAATACGGGATTGCGTTTACAAGATCACGCAGCGTGATGCCTGGCTGCATTTCACCTTTAAATCGAACCAACACGGACTCAGGCATTTCAAGAGGCATTGAGCCTGTAACTGCTGCAAACGCAACAAGACCCGATCCTGCAGGGAACGAAATGCCGATTGGGAAACGGGTGTGGGAATCGCCACCGGTTCCAACCGTATCGGGTAGAACCATGCGATTTAACCAGCTGTGGATGACGCCGTCGCCTGGGCGCAGTGCAACACCGCCACGGGTAGAGATGAATGCCGGAAGGGTAGCGTGAAGCTTTACGTCGGATGGTTTTGGATACGCCGCCGTGTGACAGAATGACTGAAGAACAAAATCCGCTGAGAATCCGAGTGCCGAGAGCTCTTTAATCTCATCACGTGTCATCGGTCCGGTAGTGTCTTGACTTCCTACCGTGCTGGTGATTGGTTCACAATACATGCCTGGGCGAACACCCTCCAAGCCACACGCTTTACCCACTATTTTTTGTGCCAATGTGTACCCTTTACCGGTATCAGCCGGTTGAATAGGTTGGGCAAATAATGTTGATGGAGCTAAGCCGAGTGCGGCACGTGCTTTGGCGGTCAATCCACGACCGATAATGAGTGGGATACGTCCACCTGCACGCACTTCGTCTTCGATGGTGTTCGGACGGAGGCTGAACGTTGCGATTTGCGTACCGTTTTTGGTGATAGTTCCCGCTTTGGTGTCAATGTCAAGAACATCGCCGGTTTCCATTTGGGTTACATCCGCTTCGATCGGCAATGCACCGGAGTCTTCACAAGTTGCAAAGAAAATAGGAGCAATGATGCCGCCGATAACGACTCCACCGGTACGTTTGTTAGGAACACCAGGGATATCTTCGCCCATATGCCATTGGACAGAGTTGGCAGCCGATTTTCGGCTTGATCCTGTACCGACAACATCACCAACATAAGCAATTTGGAGGCCTTTGGCTTTAAGTTCAGCGATTTTAGCGATACCTTCAGGCATTTTTGCAGACAACATCGTTGTAGCGTGTAGCGGGATATCGGAACGGGTAAATGCCGCACTTGCCGGTGAGAGGTCGTCAGTATTGGTTTCGCCTGGGAATTTGAAAACTACAACGCTAAATTTTTCGGCAAGCGGTTTTTTGCTGGTAAACCACTCGGCATCCGCCCATGATTGAAGCACCTCTTTGGCAAAAGAGTTTGTTTTTGCAAGTTCAACAACATCATTGAACGCATCGTATACCAAAAGGGTGTGCTTAAGTTGATTCGCCGCTTCTTGAGCAAGTCCGTCGATCGTGAGCGCATCGATAAGTGGTTTGACGTTGTAACCCCCTACCATTTTGCCGAGGATTTGGATAGCGACGATTTTATGATCATTGCTGTTAATGTCGTTGTTGTCTGCCAAGAATGCTTTAACTTGACCTTGGACGACTTGATGTAAAAATGCCGCTTTAACGTGTGCACCGTCGTCAACACCAGGGTTGACACGATTGGCAAGCATATCAACCAATTCGCTGTTTTTCGCCGTTTCTGTCGTGATGAGTTCAACAAGAGCGGTAACTTGCTCTTTGGTTAACGGTAACGGGGGGATGCCCTGTGCTTCGCGTTCTGCTAGGTGTGCTTTATATTCGTCCATAAAAGCCATAGTGACTCCTGTACATGTTAATTTTGAATGATTATATCAGAAGAAAAAACACTTTTATTTTAGTGTTACGAAAATACCCATATCTTTTGAATTTATCGATCAGATATGTTTCAATAAGTAACATTATAATTTATTCATTTGAAACTAAAGGACGGCTAAACAATACAGACTAGGAAGAAAAGTTACAAAATAGGGTAGGGAGATAGCTGTGAAAAGCTATCAGAAAGGATCGTTCATGAGAATATCGCGGTTCCCTTTGGCATTGGGAGCAGAGAGGATGCCGTTATTTTCGAGTTGTTCGATCAACCGTGCGGAACGATTGTATCCGATTTGAAGCCGCCGTTGGAGATAGCTTATCGAGGTTTTTTGCTCACTAAGAATAATGTTTTTGGCTTCTTCATAGAGTTCATCGTTTTCTTCATCATTGCTACTACCCCCATTAGAAGCGACGATATCTTCTTTGTCACGTAAAAATTGACGGTCGTATTCGGGTTCACGCTGCGATTTTAAAAAGTCAACAACCTTTTCGATTTCGCTCTCCATACTCCATGGGGCATGAAGACGCACCAAGCCGCTCATTCCCGGAGGGGTAAAGAGCATATCCCCCCGTCCAAGTAACGATTCAGCTCCCATACCGTCCAAGATAATTTTACTGTCGATTTTTTGTCCAACTTTATAGCTTATGCGAGATGGAAGGTTGGCTTTGATGAGTCCCGTGACGACATCCACGCTTGGACGTTGGGTAGCGACGATCAAATGGATACCGCTCGCGCGTGCCATTTGCGCCAAACGAGCGATGGAATATTCGACATCTTTACCGCTTGTCATCATCAAATCTGCTAATTCATCAATAATAACGACGATATAAGGGAGGAGATCGCGCTTTTCGGCTTTTGCTTTATCATTGTAGTTCTCAATATTTTTGGTGCGTGTCTCAGACATTAGTTGATAACGGCGTTCCATCTCATAGACCATGTTATTAAGCGCTGAGATAGCCTCTTTGGGTTTGGTGATGACAGGGGTGAGGAGATGGGGAATATCGTTGTAGATTGAAAATTCGAGCATCTTTGGATCGATCATCATCAATTTTAATTGATCGGGCGAATTTTTGTAGAGCAAACTCAAAATCATTGAGTTGATCCCTACGCTTTTGCCGCTCCCCGTTGTCCCCGCGATGAGGAGATGAGGGAGTTTTTTTAAATCGGTAATAAAGGGTTTGCCGACGATATCTTTTCCAAGAATCAAAGTAAGCGGAGATGCTGCTTCTTGGAAAAGTTTACTCTCCAATATTTCGCGCAGATAGATTGTTTCCACTGCTTTGTTTGGAATCTCGATGCCGACGACGTCTTTACCGGGAATTGGGGCTTGAATACGAATCGTTTGCGCTTTGAGTGCCATCGCGAGATCGTCTTGAAGTCCTAAAATTTTAGAGACTTTGATATTGGCGGCGGGTTTGAACTCAAACGTTGAGACGACCGGACCCGCATAGGTTCGGACTACATCCCCTTCGATATTGAAATGTTTGAGTTTTTCGATCAAATCTCGGATTTTATCATCGAGTTCTGTTTCGTCAACATTGTTTTGTTTTATTGGGGGAGTTTGAAAAAAATCGAGTGGAGGAAGTTTGAAATTTTTCGGTTTTTCACTGATACCGCGATCAATTTGTTCAAGCAGTATTTTATTCTCTTCAAGCTCTTCGACGATAACGGCATGCTGTTTCGATTCTTTGACTTTTTTAGCTACGCTTAAAATGGTAGATTCTTTGGGATTTTCGACAATGCTTTGTGGTTCGGAACTCTCTATGGGTGCAGATTGAACTGGCATATCAAAGAGGTTTTCTGGTAGTGGAGTTTCAACGGCGGGAACGGTGTTCGAAATTGAAGTTGATTCTACCTGCTCTTGATAAAGCGGTGTGTGGGATTGTGCGTACTCTTGGACAAAGAGGGGAATCTCCCCTTGTGCCTCAGGTTCATCCGGTTTTACCAATGTTTGTGCCGGTTTAGTCGTTGTCGTCAGGGGCTTGTCCATGTACTCTTTGATCGGCTTGGCAAGCTCCGAGAGGCTTTGTTCCATTACAAGGACAATCGCAACGGCAACCATCATAAACCATAACGTCCACAACCCGAATGTACCGATGTATACGGAGAGAAAATCGACGATTAATCCGCCAAACGAACCTCTGTATACTCCATCAACAACTATTGCTTGAAAAAAGAGGAGTGTGAAAAAAAGAAGGGCAAAAACACCACCCATCTCAAGCCGTTTTTGAATCTCGCCTTCGTGCCGATACCAATAAAAGAGGGGAACCATTAGAAGTAGTAGGTAAGTATAGGCGACATAGCCGAAAACATAAATGTTGCTTTGGGCAAAGGTGGCACCATAGGCTCCGATAATGGCGGCATCACCGATAATGGTAGCAATCCCTAAATAAAATAAAATGCCGAATCCGGCAATAAACAGTGTATCGCGTAAAATAGGAGATCCTTGAAAATAAGTATAAAAAGTAGTTAGATTATAGCAAAAAAAGGGGAGATAAACCCCTTTTATTGCAGATTGCTATACATAATTGACAAGAGAGAGTTTAGAAACTTTGGAGATATTGGAGAGTAAAGCCTGATAATTGAGGCTGAGTTGCTGCATCCGAAGTGTCGCTTCGGCGATGTCGGTATCGATAACATCGGATTGCAGCGTTTTGGTACTGATTAGAAGCATATCGGTTCGATCGGTCGATGCCTGTAGTACTTGTGAATACGAACCCGCCTCGGTTTGGAGTCGACTGACATGATCACTCAAATCATCTAACATCTGTATCGAATTTTGAATCCCTATATTGCGAGGATCATTGTTATCTGAGCCGTCAGAACGTATTTTATCTTCTTCTACCGATTTAATTGCTTCTTCGATTTTAGAAAAAAAGTCGGTTTTAGGATCACGGATAGTGAGGGCACTGTTGGCATTAAAAGTGAGAGCCGAGCCAGTTGTAACGGAGTAATCCGACGAAGATGGGTCATAGATAGAGAGTGCTGCATTGGTTACAGGATTGTCCAAATCCTCAAAAACTATTTTGCCATCATACGTCAATGATGTTTTCCCGTGCAGATAGGAGTCTGAAACTGTCGCTTCACCAGTGACGGTCATATTGATTTTATCCATTAATTGTTGATAGGTAACATCGGCTAAGGCGGTTGGATTGCCATTTTCGTCTAGAAGATCTGTTGCCAAATCGATATCGGTTGAAAAAGCAACACCATTGATCGTCGTCCCTTCTAAGTGAATAAGAGTGTTTCCAGAGAATGACCCGACATCGACAATTTTGGTCGACGGTGTTGCGTAAGAGCTGTCATTTTTAAGAATTTGAGACACATTGGAAACCAGCTTTGCACCATTTTTTTCGAAAAATGTACGGTCGTAGTTTATCCCTTCTATATCGTTGGACGCAGAAGATGGAACTAATCCGCTTTTGGTGAATTCTTTGATGTATAAACTATTAGCCGTACTGCTCGGTGGGGTAGGTGGATAGGCATAATCGAT
>JACXUE010000203.1 GCA_014764075.1 Sulfuricurvum sp. | reverse complement strand
TACCGTCAGCGTTCTGGTGGGAGGGTGATTTTCTTTTGGTACTTTTCTTATGAAAAAGAAAAGTACATCAAGCATCCTTGACTTTTTTAATCAATTTTTTCGCTTTCTTCATCGCTTTGTTCACTTTATCAAACACCAACACAACCGCCATACGTCGTCCGACATGCGCTTCGGGTTTTCCGAATACACGGACAAAACTGTTGTTGTCAAACACCTCATCGGCCACATCGACAAGAGGTTCATGAGACTCGACGGTAGATTTGAACGCCGCACTCGCACCCTCACCGTAGAAGGTGAAGCCTAACGGCAACCCAAGTACCGCGCGAACGTGGAGGGCAAATTCACTTTGACTTTGGGTGATCAGCGTTACCATCCCCGTATCGTGCGGACGCGGACTCACTTCGCTGAAATAAACCTCATCCCCTTTGACGAACAGTTCGACACCAAACAATCCTTTGCCGCCCAAACCGTCCGTAATCGCTTTGGCGATCTTTTGGGAACGCTTGAGGGCTTTGTTGGACATCTCCATCGGCTGCCAGCTGAAGATATAATCACCGTCTTTTTGAATGTGTCCAATCGGCTCACAAAATACGGTCTCTACTCCGTTACGCGCCGTGAGCAACGTAATCTCATAATCAAAACGGATGAACTCTTCGACGATCAATTCGCTCGCATCCCCGCGTGCCTCTTTCGCCATCTCCCACGAGTTTGGGAGATCCTCTGCACTGCGGGCGATACTTTGCCCATGCCCCGATGAACTCATCACCGGTTTGATGACGCACGGGAATCCAACATCCTCAGCTGCGGCGCACATATCTTTGAACGTGCTCACAAAATGATAACGGCTCGTTTTAAGCCCCAACTCTTCGGCGGCAAAACGGCGGATATTTTTACGGTTCATCGTTTTGTTGACCGCTTCGGCGTTCGGGATAACGCAAAACCCTTCCGCTTCGGCGGCAAACAGTGCGTCAATGCTGATCGCTTCGATCTCAGGGAGGATGTAGTCGGGTTTCTCTTTGCGGATGATTTTGAGCACCGCTTCTTTGTCTTGCATATTGACCACGTGAGAGCGGTTAGCGACGAGGTGTGCCGGAGCGTGCGCGTAGCGGTCTACCGCAACGACTTCGATCCCGAGGCGTTGCGCCTCGATCGCCACCTCTTTACCGAGTTCGCCGGAGCCTAACAACATGATTTTTGTAGAATTCTTTTTGAGAGGTGCGCTAAAGAGCATGAAATAGCCTTGCGTATGAATTTAGATACGTAAGTGTAACACAGGGTTTTTAAACGGAGAATTATTTTGGAAGCAAGGATTACTCAAGCGCCGAAGCGCAAGAGATTAGAGGCGAGATTCGTAACGTCTCATCATGTAAAGACGTTTCAACATCTTTTTGCGAGCGCTGATTTTGAATTGTTTACGCTTTTCAGTCTCAGTAACGTGGTTACGGCGAGCACGAGCTTCAGTAACAATCAGATTACGATCTGTTTGTTTCTTGAAACGGCGGTAAGCTGCATCAAAATTATCATCTTGGCGTAAGATAATACCAGGCATTCACATCACCCACTTTCTATTTAAAATTTTCGAACCGGAATTATAGCATAAATTTACCGTAAAGCACTCTTACGCTAAAATCAAACCATGATTACCCAAGACTCCATCGAGGCTCTCAAAGCCCGACTTGATATTGTCGACATTGTGGGTTCTTACATCGAACTCAAACGTGCCGGAAGCAGTTTCAAAGCCCTTTGCCCGTTTCACGATGAGAAATCTCCCAGCTTCGTCGT
>JACXUE010000202.1 GCA_014764075.1 Sulfuricurvum sp. | reverse complement strand
GGTAATTTTTTGATTAACGAATTCATCGCCAATATGTTGGACAATCCTGACCAAGCTGTCGTTGTCTATTTTGATTTCGACCACTTTAAACCTTATAACGACTACTATGGATTCCGTAACGGCGATCGGGTGATCCTCCTCTTTGCCGAATTGATGCACAAAACCCTCTCATCTGAATTTTTCAAAGGGCACATCGGAGGAGACGACTTTTTTATGGGGACATTTTTACATGATGATGTTTCATTTGATTCAGTCGTCACCCAAATCGAAAACCTGATCGAACAATTTATCGATGAAGTGCGTGAATTCTACAATCCGGAGGATAGGGAGCGCGGATTTATCGTCTCGGAAGATCGTGAAGGGAATCTCAAAGAGTTCAAACTCCTCAGCGTCAGTGCGGTGGTTATCCAAATCAATAAAGAGTCAAAAAACCTGAGTGCCGATCATCTGCAACAGCTCTTTGCTCAAGAGAAAAAGAGGGCGAAAAAATCACCCTCTCACATCAGTATCATACACACCTAATGGACCCTTTTACTTTCACTCTGCCAGTGTATTGAGTATATTCATGCTTTTACGCTCCACCAAAGATTTGAGATCATACCGCCATTCGATAAAACGCAAAATGGATGTCGTATCATAGATCGTATGATCGACAAAACCTTTTTTTGCAAAAGGTGAAATAACCAATGCCGGAATCCGTGTACCCGCTCCCCATCGATCTATTTTAGGCGGAGCGACATGATCCCATAATCCTCCGTTTTCATCGTAAGTGACGATAATAAGCGATCTCTCCCATCAAGTCGTTATCGATCTGTTTTGGAAATCCTGATCGTATCGCTTCAGAACCCATCTCAATGTGCGGATATATCTCCTCTCATCACCATCTTTTTGAAGAACATAGGGCTCTAAAGGGTTGTCGGATGTATCAGCCCCCTTATAACCGTAGAACAGATTATCAAAACTGCGATTTTCGAGATAGATGACGATAATATGATCGATTTTTTCTTTGAGGTTCGAAGCGCTCATCCATAACGGAATGAGCAAGAGTGCGAAAAAGCGCATCATTGACCTTTTTTGCCAGCAAGTGTATTCTTTTTGGTTTACAATGCGGTTACTATTTCTGTTTGATCATTTGTTCACTGTCGATCTCTACAATCGTATGGACATTTCCTCGCGGATAAAAATCGGCAACTACTTTTAAACGCTTAGGAGCGATTTTCCGTTCAAATACCGAGTAGATTTCGTTTGCACTGTTTTCGTGCGAAATATGACGGTTTCTGAACGAATTTATGTACAGCTTGATCGCTTTGAGTTCGGCAATCCATTTGTCTGGTATGTATTCGACGTAAATCGTCGCAAAATCGGGATAACCGCTGCGTGGGCAAAGACACGTAAATTCGGGTAGAGTCACTTTGATGACGTAATCGCGCTCGTGTTGGTTCGGCCAAATCTCAAAATCTTTTTCAACATCGAAATTTTCGACAATCTGTTCTCCGTATTTCATATTCAATCCTTCTAAAGTTGTTCTAATGTGACAATTCTACCGAGATAATTCCCTTGTCGGTAGTTAATTTTGAGTAATTGAGCAAGATGATCGCTTTGTTCATCTTCAATCATCGACATCCAGGTTTTCGCTCCGCACAGATGAGCACTGAGATTGAGTCCTTGGATGATGTTTTGATATCCCGATTCTTTGATGTGACGCGTGTAGATAGAGTCAAATCGGATAATATCAATTTGCAGCTCTTTAAGATAAAGGAGGGATGTTTGATATCCACCCAGCCGATCGATCGC
>JACXUE010000041.1 GCA_014764075.1 Sulfuricurvum sp. | reverse complement strand
AAAGATAAAAAATCAAGAATATTAAAAGCGATAGAAAAAACAAAAGATACAGATAAAAACGAATTTAACGATTTTGAGGGGACTTTTGACGATGGTATCTAGGGGTGAAATTTGGTTAGTTGACCTTAACCCAATCAAAAAAAACAATGAGATAGGAAAGGTGCGACCTGTATTGGTGTATCAAAATAATGAACTCAACCACAGTGATTATCCCACAACTATCATTATTCCACTTACCACATCGTTAATAGATGATGCAGAGCCATTGCGAATGAGAATATCAAAAAGAGATGATTTGGAAAAAGATTCTGATATTGTTATCACACAGATACGAGCGATTGACAATACAAGATTTATCAAAAAACTAGCTTCACTTACCCCATCAGAACTCGCAAAAGTGAAAGAATGTTTTAATGAGATTACAATGTAGTAAAAGAACTTCCAAATAAAGGAGGCTACTTTTAACTAAGTAGTGGCAGCTATTAAACAACTCACGGGCTATGATTGGATTATAGATCAATGGAACCAAATTCCTGATTGGCTGGCTGTAAATACATGTGGTTAATGGGGGATGGTATTAGAGGATAAGCATCGCATCCCCGTAGGAAAAAAAGCGGTATTTTTCATCAATCGCTTCTTTGTAAATACGATGGGTCTCCTCGATTCCGACGAATGAGGCGACGAGCATCAGGAGTGTTGATTGGGGGAGATGAAAATTGGTGAGGAGATGGTTAACTCTTTGAGGGGGATTGTTAAGGTGCAAAAAGAGGTTGGCTTCCCCACTGGTCTCCCATGTGCGGACATAGTATTCGACCGTACGAGTCGATGTGGTGCCGACACTCAAAAGTGGTAGATTGCTGTCGATAAGCTCTTTGGCGGGATAACTAATATTGAAATACTCCGAGTGCATCGGATGATCAGTGATGATCTTTGCTTCAACCGGTTTGAATGTTCCTGAACCCACATGGAGGGTCACAAAGGCGTGGGGATGGTTTGCACAGACGGTATCGAATAGTTCATCGGTAAAGTGCAGTGACGCGGTCGGTGCGGCAACTGCCCCCTCATGGTGGGCAAAAACACTTTGATACTCCCGCTCATCCTCGGAGTTATCCTCTCGTCCCAGATAGGGGGGGAGGGGGATGTGCCCCACTTGATCCAAAATAGGAAGAAGCTCTTCAAATCGGATAGGTGAATTGTGAAGGTAAAAATGAACATCACGCGAACCGTCATCGTGGAGGGAAATGACACGGGCACTCAAAGCTTCATTAAACCGTAGAATCGTCCCCAATTTGACTCGTCCACGGATATAGACGTTGATCGTATGGGCATCATGGGGGCGGTTGATGAGTAATTCAATCGCTCCGCCGCTCTCTTTTTTACCGTATAATCGTGCTTTGATCACTTTGGTATCGTTAAAAATGATACCGCAGTTTCTGGGGAGAAACGATTCGAGGGCATCGAAACGGGCATGAGCGATCGTTTTATCGGCACGGTTGTAGACGAGAAGTTTGGCGTGATCACGCGGATGAACGGGGTGGGTTGCTATAAGCTCATCGGGGAGCTCATAATGGTAGCTGGAAGTGAGAAGCGGGTTTAGGTCAGTCAATCGTCTCTTCTTCATCTTCAGCCATATAGGCTTCTTCTTTTGGCGCCGGATTGACGGCACGGACGATCAGAATCGAGATGCCGTAGAGAAGGGTAAGGGGGATCGCCATCAAAATTTGTGTTAGAACGTCCGGCGGGGTGAGGATTGCAGAGACAATAAAGATCAAAACAATTGCATAGCGGAAAAAGCCGGTCATTATTCGATCATCAATCAACCCCAAAAGGGCAAGAAAATAACAGATGATGGGAAGTTCGAACGCTAAACCAAAACCGAACATGATTTTGGCAAAGAAGTCGACGTAATCTTCGATATTGATGAGCGGGACGAATTCAAAAGCTCCAAAGGCAATGAGGAAACTAAAACCGAACGGAGTAACAACATAATAGGCAAACAACGCCCCAACGACGAACATGATCGTTCCGCCAAAAATAAACGGATAGAACATCTTTTTTTCGTTGTCATAAAGTCCTGGAGCGATAAAAAGCCAAAGTTGAGCGAGAATGATCGGGAATGCGGCGAGGAGACCGGCAAAAAACGCTACTTTCATTGCAACAAAAAAGGTTCCTCCCACTTGGGTCGTGGTGACCATCCCCTGTGCCGCATTTTTAGAGGTTTTGGCCACTTCGGCCAGTGCACTATCCAATGGTGCAGTGAGCCAAGAGAGGATTGGTTCATGGAAATTGAACATCACAAAAAACATGACGATAACGGCGGCGACACTAATACCGAGTCGTTTGCGCAGTTCGGCTAAATGGGGTTTTAAATCTTCAAACATTAGGCTTTCTCATCTTCTAAATCGAGTTTGGGTTGTTGTTTGGATTTTGGGGTGAATGTTACCACTTCAGGTTCTTTGGGGGCGGCAGGTGCAGGTTTAGACTCGACATCGAGATTGAGATTGTTTTTAATTCCGGTAAGTTCGCTTCCGATTTCAGTGACGTTAGTGAGCCGTTCAAGTTCGGCGCTGGCATTGGTGAGCTCGTTTTTGTAGTTGAGGGCGCTCTCTTTCATCTCCGAGAGTTTCATCTCCTCTTGGAGGGTCGCTTTTGCCTCGCTCACCGTCCCTTTGACACTGCGGAAAAATTTGGCGATATCTACCATTGTAGAGGGGAGTTTGTCGGGTCCCAAAAATAAAATTGCGATAATGACGATGAGGAAAATTTCCCCTATACCCATTCCGAACATGGCTGCTATTCCAGTGGTATTGATTTAAATAAAAGCGATTTTATCCAAAGAAAGTTTAAAACCCCTCTACTCTGAGGGCAATTTCATCCGCGACTAGAAAATTGGAGTTAAAATAGCGTTGATCCCGATACTCTAAAACCCCTTCGGTATAGAGCATTTGGGCAACCGCTTTTTGTTTTTCGGTAAGGATGCGCTCATCTACTCCGATGCAACTGCGAAATCCCAAAAAGAGTTTTTCGCTCATAAGTGCATTCGCATCAATCTCTTCGACGGTGGCTTTATAGGGATGGTCGATGTAGTACTCGACATTCGTGCTGGGATAATAACGGCGATTTTTTAAAAATCCGACGGCACCGGCACCCACTCCGATGTAATCTTTGTGTTCCCAATACCCTAGATTATGGCGTGATCGGTAGCGACCGAAATTGGAAATTTCGTAGTGATCAAATCCTCTTTGTTTGATCTCGCTGAACAACCATTGGGTAAGCTCCAACTCCTCCTCCGCTATTTGGGGAGTTTTTTCAAATGCCGTCTTTTCTTCGATCGTTAATGCATAAAGGCTGATATGATCGATCGGGAGCTCAAAAGCATGATCAATGTCGGATTGCAACAGCGTTTTGGTATCCCCTTTGACCCCGTAGATGAGATCAATACTGAGATGGTTAAAACTGATCTCCGCGGCGTTGTGGATCGCTTCGAGGGCGTGGCGGGTATTGTGGGCGCGTCCTAGGGTTTTGAGTTTGGTCTCATCAAAGCTTTGCACCCCAAAACTGATCCGGTTTACCCCAAGTTCAAACATCCCCTCCAGCCACTCTTTGGTAGCGCTGTTGGGGTTGGCTTCGGAGGTTATTTCACAATCGGGGGTCAGATAAGGGGCAATTTTTTCAAAAATGGGTTGATACAAAGAGGGTTCGACGGTAGAGGGGGTTCCTCCGCCGATAAAGACGGTTTCGATAGGGTTTGTTGCGCTGACTCCGAAACGTTCCATTTCGGTGGAGAGCTGAATATTGAGTGCCTTCATATAGGCTTTGCGCTGTGAGAATTTATCGACATACGAGTTAAAGGCACAATAAGAGCATTTGCTGTCGCAAAAAGGGATATGAATGTATAAAAGCATAGTGAGATTATAGTATTTTTAATGGCGAATAGATTACAATACCGCTCCAAAATAGACTCAAAGATGGTGAATGATCCAAAATAAGTTCTACCGACCGAATGTGGCCGCGATAATCGTCTCAAGTGACTATCCTATGACTAAGAAGATTTTTATTGCCGAACGGAGTGACTTGGAGGGGGTATGGCAGTTCCCTCAAGGGGGGATTGACGAGGGGGAAAGCAGCGAAGAGGCTCTTTTTCGGGAGCTTGGTGAAGAGATCGGGACGAAAAAAGTCGAGATCATCGCCGAGTATCCCGAATGGATCGCTTATGATTTTCCTCCTCATATAGCTGAGAAGATGGCTCCCTATGCAGGGCAAAAACAGCGCTATTATCTAGTACGTTTGAAAAAAGGGGCAAAAATCGATTTGGATACGAAACACCCCGAATTCAAAGCATACCAGTTTGTCGATGTGGATGATCTGATGGGACATGTCGCCCATTTCAAAAAATTGGTGTATGAACAGGTTATTTCTCATTTTAGAACCAAGGGGTACTTGTAATGCTAATTGTTCAAAAATTTGGCGGAACCAGCGTCGGCGATTTAGAGCGAATTCAAAACGTCGCCAACCGTGTTTCCAAAACGCTTCAAGAGGGGCATCAAGTGGTGGTGGTTGTTTCAGCAATGAGCGGTGAGACGAACAAGCTGATCGCCTATGCCGAGCACTATACCCCAACTCCGGAACGGAGTGAAGTGGATATGCTTCTAAGTTCAGGTGAGCGGGTGACGGCCGCGTTGCTCTCGATCGCCCTCAATGCGATGGGTCATAAAGCAACCTCTATGAGCGGGCGTCGTGCCGGGATCGTCACCGATAGCATTCACACCAAAGCGCGGATCGAGAGTATCGATCCATCCGCGATGCAAGCGGAGCTCTTTGCAGGAAAAGTAGTGGTGGTCGCAGGATTTCAGGGGGTCACTGAATCGGGTCAGGTAACGACGCTTGGACGCGGAGGATCGGATCTTTCAGCCGTAGCTCTCGCCGGAGCACTCAAAGCCGATTTGTGCGAAATCTATACCGATGTCGACGGTATCTATACGACCGATCCACGTATTGAGCCTAAAGCGAAAAAAATGGACAAAATCAGCTACGATGAGATGCTTGAGCTCGCCTCTCTCGGAGCTAAAGTGCTCCAAAACCGCTCTGTAGAGCTCGCTAAAAAATTAAACGTAAACCTCGTCACCCGCTCAAGTTTCAGCGATGCAAAAGGGACACTAATCACAAAGGAAGAGAATATTATGGAACAACCACTCGTTAGCGGAATTGCACTCGATAAAAATCAGGCACGCGTATGTTTGAGCGGGGTGATCGATCGTCCCGGAATCGCATCGGATATTTTTACCCGTTTGGCGGACAACAGCGTCAACATCGACATGATTATCCAAACATCAGGGCATGATGGCAAAACGAACCTCGATTTCACCGTTCCTAAAACTGAGCTGATCGATGCGAAAAAAGTGGTGGAAACGTTTATCGCTGACAATGAAATCAACGAAGCCTCATACGATGAAAATATTTGTAAAGTCTCCATTGTCGGTGTCGGGATGAAATCGCACACCGGCGTTGCGGCAACGGCGTTTCAAACGATGGCGCGTGAAAACATCAATATCATGATGATTTCGACCTCTGAGATAAAGGTATCGATGGTCGTGGATGAAAAATACGCGGAGTTGGCAGTTCGTTCACTCCACAGCGCCTATTCGTTGGATAAATAGTGCGTCAATTCGATCAATGGACATTAGAGTCGATCCGCTCCGAGGGGGCGTCGATGAGCTGGTTCGAAGAGCAACGTTTCGAATGGACCCCTCCGATCGCCAATGCCATGGATCAAATGATGGGGGGAAAGACAGTTATCCTCATCACCGATCACGATCGTGAATGGTTTGCCCACTATATTACCGCTTCGTTGAACAAACGGCTCCAAGACCGTCCGATGATACCGATCGTCTGTATCGATGCCCTATATCGCCATTTTGACTATATCAGCGGGGGAGAGGCGATCGATACTCTTGGCGATATGCTCGATTTGGGATTTAAAAACGACTATTTTTTTTGGTACATCGGGCGCGGTGATGACCGCCGCGCGGATATTGCCAAACGGAGTAGCAATTCACTTTTATGGATTATGGATGAGCGATTTCAAAATGCTTTGGTTCTCAGATCACATGACCCTCTGATCGATATTAAACTGCTTCAGCTCTATCGTCTGTTTGATAAGACGCTCAATGCGGTGTTGTTCGGGGAGATCAATGTTCGCGAATGAACGGGGCGGAATCATTATCACCTCGGAAATCGAAGAGAAAACTAAAGAGATCATTGAATCTCGTCATCCTCTGCGGTGCGTAACCTTTCTGCGGGACGATTTTAAAATTGAAGATGCCCATGAAGTGATTGCCGAAGCGTACAAAAGTGAAGAGAGTGTTAAAACATTGATTTTAGGGGCGAAAAGTTTTACCGTTCCTGCGCAAAATGCCCTCTTGAAAATTCTCGAAGAACCGCCCCGAAATATCCTCTTTGTCCTCCTTGCTCCGAATAAAAGTACCTTTTTGCCGACTGTACGATCTCGTTTGAGTCTCCATCAAGAACATACCCAAAAAGTGTATGAAACATTCAATATCTCCCTTAAAACGCTTGACCTTTCAACGCTGTTTGCGTTTGTCAAAGAGCATGATCGTCTCAAAAAACATGAGGCCAAGGCTCTGATTGAGGGATTAATGCATCGGGCGATACATGTAGAACGCCTATCGCTCTCGGAAACGCAATTGGAAGGTTTTGAAAAAGCGCTCCGATTGATCGAACTCAATAGTCGTTTCCAGAGCGTGTTGGTCATGGTACTGATGAATTTTCTACGTGAGGCGAAACGTGGTCGTTGAGAAACTCTCCAGTTCCATCGATGTACGCCGTGAGCTCAAAAGACTCGGTGTTGATGGCGGCGGGGTGAGTATTTTAAACGACAAAGGGCATCTTCACCTGATCCGAATCGGTAATTTGCATGTAGGGGCTGCCAATATCCTCAAACAAGATGCGCTCAGTATTGGTGCCGATTTGGCGGTTCCGCGCGGAACGGTTATCGCCTCGACCCCTGCGGTGGATGTTTTGTTGATCGCCAATGAGCGGCAGTTACAGCAACTTGCCAAAAAAGAGAGGACTCAGCCGTTTGGTTTGAAAGCTTTGGCGGGAGAGTTGGAACGTTTTTGTCATCTTCATCAAGCCAAACATATCTCCATTATGGGGATAGTGAACGCCAATGAGGACAGTTTCTATCAGGGGAGTCGGTTTGTCGGTAGTGCGGCGATCGAGCGGATAGAGACGATGATCTCGGAGGGCGCGGAGATGATTGATTTAGGGGGAGTGTCGAGCCGACCCGGATCGATTGCCGTGAGCCCCCAAGAGGAGCTTGAGCGGGTACGCCCGATTATCGATACGATTTTTGAGCAATGTCTCTATGAAAAAGCGGTGTTTAGCATCGACAGTTATGAACCGATGGTGATTTCGTATGCTCTGGAGAGAGGATTTGGAATTGTCAACGATATTACCGGACTCTCCAACGATGAGGTGGCACGTCTATGCGGCAGCTACGGTGCAACGACGGTAATCATGCACATGCAGGGGACACCTCAGACGATGCAGGACAATCCTGTATACGATAATGTCCTCTTTGAAGTAGAACAATTTTTTGAAGAGCGTCTTGACAAAGCGGAATTCTTCGGGATCAAAGAGACGATTCTTGATTGCGGAATCGGCTTTGGGAAACGGCTTGAAGACAATTTAGCCCTAATCACCCATCAAAGCCATTTTTTGCGTTTGGGAAAACCTTTGTTGGTAGGGGCGAGCCGCAAATCGCTGATCGATAAAATCTCCCCTGCCAGTTCGGATGAGCGGTTAGGGGGAAGTATCGCAATCCATCTCAAAGCACTCGAAGAAGGGGCGTCTATTTTACGGGTTCATGATGTCAAAGAACATGTTCAGGCGGTAAGATTGTGGCAGGCATTGAGGGGATAAAATGAGTAATACTGTCGTTATTGTTACCCTCTCGTTATTGGTGATGCTCTCTCCATTTTTGTCGCGTATTAGCCGAATTCCTGTTGTTGTTGTAGAGATATTGTTGGGTAGTTTGGCAGGATATTTCGGACTATTGGTCGAAAATGAACTCTTTTTGATTATCGCTAAAGTGGGTTTTTTATATCTAATGTTTTTGGCGGGGATGGAGGTGAACCTTAAAGCGTTCAGGTTTGAAAAATCCTCCCTTTTTCGACGGATAGTAATCTATTTTACAATGTTGTACGGATGTTCGTTGGGACTCTTTTATTATCTTGATCTAAGTGCCGTCTATCTAGTGGCATTTCCGATTTTTTCACTGGGGATGTTGATGCCGCTTGTCAAAGAGTATGGTAAGAGCGAGCCGTGGTTGGCATTGGCGTTGAATATCGGAATCATCGGTGAATTGGTCAGTATTATGGCGCTCACGATTCTGAGCGGTGGATTGGAGTATGGATTCAACCGAGAATTCGCGTTTGTATTGGGGGGGTTGTTTGCGTTTTTGATCGGATTTGTCCTCTTTTTTCGCGGTATTCGGATATTGTTTTGGTGGTATCCTACCCTTAAGACTCTCATTATGCCCCACGAAGACAGCAAAGATCAGGATGTACGGTTTTCGATGGCGCTCATGTTTATTATGGTAGCGGTGATGCTCTATCTCAAAATCGATGTGGTATTGGGTGCTTTTTTGGCAGGGATGTTTATCGCTACTTATTTCAAGCACAAAACGGAGCTCCCCGAAAAACTCTCCTCGTTTGGATTTGGTTTTTTAGTGCCGATATTTTTTATTCATGTCGGATCGACGTTGGCACTCGATGCGTTTGTCGATCCAAAGATTATTAAACTCGCTTGCTTTATTGCAACTGCGATTATCGGGATTCGACTCGTCAGCTCATTAGTCGCTTATGGGGGATATTTGGGGCTCAAAAATACCCTTCTCTTCTCATTGAGTGATTCTATGCCGTTGACGTTTACCGTCGCCATTGCTACATTGGGGTACCAATCCGAAGCGATTACGCATGATGAATATTACGCATTTATTGTCGCCTCAATGGGGAGTGGGATTTTCTTGATGGTGTTGATCAAGATTTTGTATGTTTTATT